>NZ_JARHXQ010000238.1:0-929 GCF_029222765.1 Arthrobacter sp. Cr_A7
GCTCTCAAAGCAGTTCGAACTCCGCGACCTCACCCTGGTCCGCCGGGTGGAACTGGACGGGCACCGGGTCACCGGGGTCACCGTCCAGGACCTGCGGACGGGGGACACGTCATTTGTCGCAGCGGACATGGTTGTGGTTGCCGCCGATGCCTTCCGCTCCCCGCAGCTCCTGTGGGCCTCCGGGATCCGGCCGAAGGCCCTCGGCCACTACCTCACCGAACATCCGGTGGTCATCTCCACGGTGGCCCTGGATGCCGACAAGATGGGCCGGTTCGCCACCGAGGCGGACCTCGACGCCGAACTCGCCCGGCGTGCGCTGAACCCGGCTGATCCCGTTGCCGCGGTCAACCGCATCCCGTTCTCCGAGCCGGAGCACCCCTTCTCCGTCCAGGTCATGTACTCGGAGACCACGCCCTTCCCCATGGAGCCCGGAACCCCGTACTCACAGAACCCATGGGGCTACGTCAACATGGGCTACGGCATGCGCAAGCACCCCCGGTATGAAGATGCGGTCACCTTCGACGACAACGAGCCGGACTACCGCGGATTCCCCAACATGACCATCGAATACGAGCTCACCGAGCGGGAAAACGTGGAGATCGCCCAGGCCACAGAGCGGCTGCGCCGTGCCGGGAAGGCCCTTGGCGTCTTTGTTGCCGAGCCGCGCCTGATGCCCAACGGTTCGAGCCTCCACTACCAGGGCACCATGCGGATGGGCGCCATCGACGACGGCACTTCAGTGGCAGATCCGTGGTCGCGGGTGTGGGGCTACAGGAACCTGGTGGTGGGCGGCAATGCGCTGATTCCGACGGCGACGGCGATGAACCCCACCCTGATGAGCGTGGCGATTGCGGTCCGCGGCGCACGGAAGGTGGCAGAAGAACTGGGGGCCTGATCTGCTGGGAGCTTCCCGCCCGGAAGCAGCCGCA
>NZ_JARHXQ010000239.1:0-3113 GCF_029222765.1 Arthrobacter sp. Cr_A7
GCTGCAGCTGACGGTGTGGGAGCAGCATCTGTGAGGCGTTTGTCAGACCCCGCACCTAGGCTGGAAGCGTCCGGATAAGGAAAGCCAGACGTCTCAGAAGGAGGGCAGCGGATGCGGCATCAAACGGCCCCGGAGGTTGATGATGCCTGGGTTCCTGCTGTCGCCTTTGCGGATGGGGATTCACTTCTGGTCGGGACTGTAAGCTTTCCACTCCCTTCCTTCCTCGCGGCTGACGAAGCTCTTCGGCTCGTCGCATCAGCTGACCGGCTCATTGCCTGGGGAACGGCCATGAAAACGCGTGCCCTGGCCCGGGTCGAAGAGGCCGTTGGCGAAGAGACCCCGGTGAGGCGGGAGGAGCAGCCCGTGCGTTTTGGCGGGGACGAGGCCCATGCGCTCGCCGTCACAGAGGTGGCTACCGCCTGCGCCGTCTCCGAAGGTTCAGCCGCACGCTCCTTGAATGAAGCCGCAGAACTGACCACGTCCCAATGGGAAGTTCTTGAAGCGGTTGAAGAAGGAAAGATTTCCAACGGGCACGCACGGACCATCCTCGAACAGGCGCGCGTCCTGCCTGCCGGGCACGCTGAAAAGTTCTCGCGGGTGGCCCTGCAACGGACGCGGACCCGCCACGGCCGTCTCCGCACCGCCGTCGAACTGCGCAGCTGCCTGCGCAGGCTGCGTGAGCGGCTCCATCCAGAGAGCCTCGCCGCCCGGAAAGCAGCCGCCCACCGCGAACGCGGTGTGTGGTTCTCACCCGAGCCGGACGGGATGTGCACCCTCACCGCCTCCCTTCCTGCAGAGGTTGGCCTGGCCATTTACAACGGGCTCGACCACGACGCACGGCTGATCAAGGCCAAGGTTGCGGAACATAGCCGTGACTCAGGCGCCATTGTTGGGGGCGGTGTCCGGTCCGGCTCCAGCACGCTGCCGGAGTTCCGGGCGGATGCACTGGCCCACCGTCTCCTCGGCGGAACCGGGGAGTTAGAGCTCGGGGTGTTCCGGGCCGAGGTGGTAGTGACCATTCCCCTAGGCCTGGCACTCGGGGGCGGCACAGGAAGCGAAGCGACACTGGACTCCGCGGAACTTGCCGGCTACGGGCCCATTGACGGTCCCACCGCCCGACAGTTGGCGGCACTGGCCCCCAACTGGCAGCGGCTTTTCACTGACTGCACCACCGGCAAAGCCCTCGGGGTTGGGCGGACGGCTTACCGTCCGCCGAAGGCGCTGCTACGGTACCTGCACAGCCGTGACGGCACCTGCAGGTTCCCGGGCTGTACCCGCCCGGTCTCTGTTTGCGAACCCGACCATACCGTTGAGTGGCAGGACGGGGGACCGACCGACGCCGGCAACCTTGCAATGCTGTGCCGAAGACACCACGCGCTCAAGTCCATAGGGGCCTGGAAGTACAGGCAGTTGCCTGGGTCCGGCAACCTCGAGTGGCAATCACCATTCGGCCGCGTCCACATCAGCGAACCCGTGGAAGTCCATCCGGGGCCTGATCCAGGCAAGCCGCCGGAACCGCCGCCGTTTTAGTTCCTGCGCTCCCGGCGGGACTTCAGTCGTAGGCAGGGCGGTGCCATTCCTGATCAGCGGGCACACGGCCGATGCTCCAGGCGGAGACTTTTCGCAGATCGACCCTGGTTGCCTGCAGGCGGACCTGGCGTCCCCCTGTCACGAGCACGGGGCCAAGAAAATGGACGTACGGATCGTCGTTCAGTTTCTGTCCGTCCGCGGGTGAGGCAACGGAGGCGAGCGCGTCGGCGATGGCCGGGCTGCCGATCCGGATCTGGTCATCCTGCCGCCGCTCCCAGGCCTGCCCGGATGCGACCGATCCCGAAATGATGGTGCCGTCAACGACGACAGTCAGCTCGATTGTTGCATCAGGGTCGGAGCGGACGGTTGCGGCCAGCAGCTGCGCCAGGCGGCCGTCAATGTCATACTTCCCATCCGTCATGGCTCGTCCCTTTCATACTTCCGTGGACCTGGATCCGCTCTATCACAGCTTAGTTTCCGGCGGTCACGTCACCAGCGGAACTGGGCACGAAAAATCCCCGCCGGGCTGGTGCCCGGCGGGGATTCCTTCGTCGGCAGGACCTTTACTTCTTGGGCAGGCCTGCCGGGTTCAGCTCGGACTTCTGGATGGCCTCGGATGACAGGCCCCAGCGGTCCAGGATCTTGGCGTAGGTGCCGTTTTCGATCAGTTCGTTCAACGCTGCCTGGGCAGCCACGGCCAAGCCGTTGTCCTTTTTGGTGGTGAAGGCGATTTCCGCCGTCAGCGGCCAGCCGCCGTTGAGCGTGCCCACCTGCTTGCTCTTTCCATCCTGCGCAGCCTTGTAGGCGGCGCCCGCGTTGGGTCCGAAGGTCAGGTCCGCCCGGCCCGACTGAAGGGCAAGCGACGAGGCGGAGTCGTCGTCGTAATACTGGAACTCGACCGGCGCCAGGCCATTCTTCTTGTTTTCCTCGTCCCAGCGCACCAGGATGGCTTCCTGGTTGGTGCCGGAGCCAACGATGACCCGCTTGCCCGCCACGTCCTTGGCCTCCTTGATCTCGCCGATGTTTGAGTCGCTCTTTGCGTAGAAGCCCAGCAGGTCATTGCGGTAGGTGGCGAAGTCGAACTTTTCCTTGCGGGCCTCGGTGACGGTCACGTTGGACAGCACGGCCTCGTACTTGCCGGATTCAACGCCTAGCGGCCAATCAGCCCAGGCCACGGGAAGCGCTTCGACCTCCAGGCCAAGCGTCTCGCCCACCGCGTAGGCGATGTCCACCTCGCTGCCGATGAGGGTCTTGTTGTCGGTCGCGAAAAGGCTCAGCGGAGCAGTGCCGCCGGTGCTCACGATGGTGAGCTTCCCGTCGGCCTTGATGGCCTCGGGGACCAGTGCCGCCGCAGCGGGGTCAACGGTGACCTTGAAGCGGTCCTGCTCCGGGGACAGGTTGAACTGCTTCCCCGCCACTGTGGCGGAGGACGACGACGGTGCTGTCGCCGCCGTCGCGCCGGGATCAGCGCAGGCCGCCAGCCCCAGCAATGCTGCTGCTGCCAGGGCCGAGACGGCGGCGGGTTTCGTTCTGGTGTTGGCCAAGATTCCCCCTTGGGAAGTAGGTAGCGGATGCATCGGGTG
>NZ_JARHXQ010000023.1:0-20553 GCF_029222765.1 Arthrobacter sp. Cr_A7
ACCACGACGGCGGCGCTACGGGACAAGCGGCCATCTCGGGGTCCGTGCAGCTTGCCCAGGTGAGGACCACGCTCAGCGTTTACTCGGCCGCAGGGACATTGGATTACACCACCGCGGGCATGGATCACGCCGAATGCTGGCCAGTGCTGCGCCGGGAATTCGCCGACGCCGTCCGGCTGGGCACGCCCGTAACCGCAGATGCGGAGCGGGCCCTCAGGGTCCAGGCTCTGGTGGAAGCAGCGGCTCAGTCCGTCCGTGAGCAGCGGCTGGTCCGGGTGGCCGAGATCCTGACGACCGCCTAGGGTGCGTGCCGCGACAGCCCCGCTAGAAGCGCCGCACGGTGACCGGCAGCTGAACCAGCCGCGGGCCGCCGTCGGCCGTTCCCGCCAGCCGTTCGAACAGCAGGTCCGCAGCGGCGGCACCCAGTTCGCACGGATCGTGGGACATCACGCTCAGCGGGACACCCAGCAGGTCGGCCAGTTCGACGTCGTCAAAGCTCGCCAGTGCGGGAACCGGCGTGGGCAGCCTGGAGCCCGGCGCAGCACGGTCACGCCGTTCGCAGATAGCCCGCAATGCCCCCACTGTGGTGCGGTTGTTGGCGGAGAAGAAAGCGGTGGGCGGATGCGGGCCGGCGAGGAGCCTGCCCACGGCCTCAGCCGCGGTCTCCGAGTCGCGGGCCTTGGCCAGGTGCGCGGGATCGAAACCGGCTCCTGCCCTTTCGAGCGCCTGCCGAAAGCCTTCAAAGCGGCGCCGCGCGGTGGAGATCCCGTCCACGTCCCCCAGGAAGCCGATGCGGCGGTGGCCGTCCTCGAGAAGGGCCGCGGTCCCGGCCGCAGCCCCGGCAACGTCCTCCACCAAAACTGCATCACACTCCAGGCCTTCCACTGTCCGGGTGGCCAAAACCAGTGGAATATTGCCCAACTGCTGCACGGCGCCCTGGTTCAGCCCGTTGCCTGCGGGTACCAGGATGAGGCCTTCCAGCTGGCGGCCGGCGAACTCCCTGAGCAGCTGCTCTTCCAGCGCCGGGTCCTCCCCGCTGCTGCCCACGACGATCTGACGCCCGTGGGCGGACGCGACCTTTTGGACACCCAGGGCGAAGCGTCCGTAGTAGGGGTTGTCCAGGTTGGTGACGGCGATACCGATCAGGCCTGTGGGTTTCCTGAGCCGTGTATTCCGGGCACTCTGGTTGGGCCGGTAGCCAAGCTTTTCCACCGCGTCACGTACTCGGTCCTGGACCTCGGGCCGGACGTTCAGGCCACCGGCCATGGTCCTGGAGACCGTCATGGGGCTGACTCCGGCCAGCGCGGCGACGTCCCGGACGGTGGGGGCACCTTTGACCGCACCCCGGACGGGGGCACCGACCTTTGCAGGGGACGCTTTGCTGCGGGACATGTTCATACCCAGAAGATTCTTTCGGCGGTGCCACAAGGCAGGTTCCTGCCCGGCGCTGTCAACGTTACCAAGTGCCGGGAGGGCGCATGAAGGATGACAGTTTGCTCAGGCCGGTCCTGGAAATCGGCGGCACCCATGTGACGGCCGCCAAGGTCCGGGGGCCTGAGGGTGGCTGGCAGGTCCAGCCCGGCAGCCTGGTTCGCCGACACCTGGACGCCCGTGCCTCCGCCGACGTTCTGCTGGCCGAGCTCGCCCAGGCGGCCAGGGATCTGGGTGACGAGCACAGTGGTGCTTGGGGAGTGGCACTGCCAGGGCCGTTCGACTACCACCATGGCATAGCCCGCTACGCCGACGTGGGAAAGTTTGACCAGCTGCGCGGCGTTGATGTCGGGGCGGGACTTGCGCGCCGGCTGGGTCCGGCCCAGCAGAGCATGGCCTTCCTCAATGATGCAGACGCCTTCGGTATGGGTGAGTTCGTGCTGGGCGCCGCGGGCAACAGTCACCGGGCCGCCTGCATCACGCTGGGAACAGGCGTGGGATCATGCTTCATGCAGGGCGGCGTGCCGGTCAAGACCGGAAACGACGTTCCGCCGGATGGTAGCTGCTACCTGCTGCAGTACCGGGGACGTGCGCTTGAGGACACAATTTCCCGCCGGGCGATCCGCCGTGCGTACTCCTCAGCAAGTCCTGACGCCGGCACTCCGGACGTTCACGAGATCGCAGCTGCCGCCCGCGAAGGAGACGTTGTGGCCGCCGCCGTGCTGGAGCAGGCCTTCTCGGCTGTGGGCGAAGCGGTGGGCCCGTACCTTTCGAGCTTCGGCGCCGAAGTCCTGATCATCGGCGGTTCGATGGCAGGTTCCTGGGACATCGTGGAACCTGCCATCCGCAAAGGCCTGGCACTGGCGGTCCCGGCTCTGGCAACGTTTCCCATCACCCGGGCGCAGCGTTCCGAGGAAGCCGGCCTCATTGGCGCCGCCTACTGGGCCGAGACCTTCACCGGCAGCGCGGTCTCCGTGCCGCGGACGTAGGCTTTCACGGTTCCGAGCTTCTGCCCGACGCCAGCGCCATGCGGCCGGATGGTGTAAGCGCCAACAGAGGCCGGAATGATGAACGTTTCGGCGTAGCTCACCACAAAAGGAGCAAAACTGCCGGAAGGGCTTTCCACCACCGCTTCCGGGCCCTCCACCAGGTTCAGCACGTTAACCGTGCCGTTCGTGTCATGCTCCACGACGTCCGCGAACCAGTGCCGGCGCACCTCAATGAACTCCAGTTCGTGCAGGCCCGTGCGCTCCTCCGTCCACCCCGGCCCAGAGCCCAGCTCCTGCACCTGGTTCAGCAGCTGTTCGCGCGCCCACTCGGTGTCGCGGTCCCACTGGATGTTGCAGCTCGCGTGGTCCACGTGGATGGGTCGTGGGCGGCCGTCCAGGCCGACCCGGCCCCAGTCCCACATTTTGAACGTGAAAATGTATGGGGTGGCGGAAATTTCCAGCACCATCGAGTTTGCACCGGAACAGTGCACGGTGCCGGCCGGGATGGAGAAGTGGTCGTGCTTCTTCGCCGGGAAGGCGTTAACGTAATCCTCCGCCGGGAACTGCGTGCCGCCGTCGGACGCCTGCTTTAGAGCCTCGAGCATCTGCTGGGGATCGGTGCCCGATTTCAGTCCGAGGTACACCACGGCGTCCGGCCCGGCGTCCAGCATGTAGTAGCTCTCGTCCTGCGTGTAGTGCATGCCGAAGCGGTCCTGGATGTAGTCCGTAAGCGGGTGCACCTGCAGGGAAAGGTTGCCGCCCTCCATAGTGTCCAGGAAGTCGAAGCGGATGGGGAATTCGGCGCCAAACCGGGCGTACGTCTGCGGTCCCAGGAGGGCGGCCGGCTGGGTAAACACCACGTCCACCGACGGCAACTCCACGATCTCCCCGCCCACCTCCAGGAGGATGCTGTTCTCCTCCGGGACACAGTCGAAGCACCAGGCGTAGTTCTCGGCGTCGCTATCCAGGCCGATCACCTGCTTCATCCATTGCCCGCCCCACACCCCGGGGTCGAAGAACGGCACGACGCGGAACGGGGCGGCAGCGGCGGCCGCCATCCCCTGGTGGAAGGCACTACCGGTGATCAGCTTGGCCTCTGCGACGCCGCGGTTGGTGTCCAGGACGTAGTCGACGGCCGAAAACAGCTGCCGTTTGTGCCGGTCCGCCACGCGCCACTCCACAAAGAAGCTCCGCTTGTACTTGCGCAGGTTGTCTTCGCCGACGTTGTCGCAGCGCCAATTGGGGGCACCGGCGCGCTGCCGCTGCTGCAGTTCCCACCGGGCCATGTCCGCCAGGACCAGCGTGCGGTCCTCCAGTGGCACCAGTGCTGCACCCCAGCCCACCAGTACAACGGGACCGTCCGACGCCGATGCCTGGCGTCCGAGATCCGCCAGCCTTCCGGCGTCGTAAAAGTCCACCAGGGTGTGGTGGCTCATGACGCCAAAGACCCTGTCATCGGTGAGGTTGGCGGCGATCAGCTCATCGATGCGGCTGATGGGGTGGGCGGCAAGCTCCTCCACGTTGAGGATCCGGTGTTCCGGAAGTGCCTTGGTGAGGGTCGCCGCGAGTTCGTCCAGGTCCACACCGGGGTAGGTGTCCACCACGAGAGGACTGCTGCCGGATTGGGCCAATTCGCTCCACACCTCCTTGCCCGACCAGGCCCGGTGGTTGCCGGGAACGGTGACGGTGGGGAATTTGTCGTAGCTGCGGGGAGGAGTGTGGCTCATCGGCTTCCAATCAGGCGGTTGTTGTTGATAACGTTACCAGCAGGCGCTGCTCCACCTTGGACTCGCTGGCAGTGAAGGGCAGGTGCCGCGTGCGGCAGATGGTTTCATACGGTCATTCATGGGTGGACGGGGACGGTGCCTCCACCAAGACCTCGTGCCTCGCAGCCCTGGTGGCAGCCCGGCTCGGGCTGGACTTGGACAACCGGGGCGTGGGTGGGAGCAGCAGCACCGGAACAGCGGCGCTCACGCTGGCCGCCCCTCCCCCGCCCGCCGTTCTCTACTTGCTGATGACGGGATTGAACGATTTGCGTCTGGGCGGGGATTCGCCGTCGTCCCTCGAGCAGTATGCGGACGCGCTGCGGACCATTTTCGGCGCTTTCCGGCAGGCCTCCCCCGAGGCCCAGGTGGTGGCCCTCGCCCAACCGCACTTGGTGGACTTCAGCCTGCACGCGCCCCACAACCGCGGCTCCAACGCACTGGTGGACACCTACAACCTGGAGCTCAGGCGCATCGCTGCCGCACATCGGGGCGTTGTGGTCGTGGAGCCGGACGGCTGGGACGCTGCCTCCATGCTGGATGCGGACACGGTCCACCCGAACGACGCGGGCCACGCGTGTCTGGCCCGCGCCGCCGTCGTGGCTGTTACTGCTGCATGGCAATGACGAGGCCGGCCCAGGTCTGGGGCACCGCGCCGAGGCCGCGCCCGTTCTCGGGATTCCAGTACTCGGCCCAGCCGCTGGCGGTGGCACCCTTCGCGGTGAGCTCCGTGAGCGCGGCGGCCTCCTGCTCCATGCCGAACCGCTTGAAGGCCTGCTGGAAGAGATAGTTCAGCGGCGGCCATGCCGGGCCGCGCCAGTACATGTCCGGATCATAGGCAGGGTGGTTCCTGGCCACGTTGGCCGGGCCGAACGCCGCGCCGAACCTGGCCGGGTCCGACAGTTGGTCCAGGGCGGCCCGTGCTTTGGTTTCGTCCGCCGTGACCAGGGCGCCCATGACGCCGTCGCTGATGGGGATCCTGGCTGACGGTCCGCCGCCCACCACGGAAAGGTCGGACCAGAGCCGTTCCTCCCCGTCCCAAAGGTGTTCATCCATGGCAGCAGCCAGTTCCGCCGCCCTGTCCTCAAGCTCCGCGTCGCCCGTGACTGTGGCGAGTTCGCGGAAGTTGAAGGCGGTGTAGGCGTTGAACGCTGCCGGGCACGCCACGAAGCTGGTGGACCAGGTGGCTGCGCCGTCGTCGGAGAAGGAGACGTCCTGCATGCGCTCCTTGTTCCAGGCCGTCCGGGCGGGGCGGCTGTAGCCCTCCTTGGTCCGGCCCGGAGCGCCCCAGTCATCCCAGCGCGGCGAATGGTCGTTGCCGGCCTCCCAGGGGTGCACCACATAAATGAGCCCCTCCGGGCTGCGCCGGTTATGCCACAGCCAGTCCAGTCCTTCCCGGGCCTGCATCAGGAGGGCCTGGGGCAGTTCGATGCCCGTCCCGGCCAAGACCCTGAGTGTGTGCCCGAACATCGGCGGCTGGGTCAGCGAGGACGTTCCGGTCAGCGGACCAAGCCAGGTATCCGGGCCCTCGCCGCCGTAGCGCATGTGCGGCACCATCCCGTTCGCCAGCTGTCCGGCCAGGACGGCTTCGAGCTCGAGGGAGGCCCGGCTGTCGCCCAGCCTCGCCCAAATGATGGCGTGGAAGCATGAGTCCCACAGCCACAGGTGCGGGTAGGTGCCGGGATTGGGCACGCTGTAGCCGTGGTCCGGGCGCCAGTGCGCCTCCATCAGGTGGCGCACGTCGTCGGCGAGTCCCGCCGTGGTCCCGTCGTGTTGCCCAGCGCTGCTGTCCTGCTGGCCCATCACCCCTTCTCAGCCCCGGCGGTGAGGCCCTCGGTGAGGAGGCGTTCGGCTGCGAAGAAGATGATGATGATGGGCAGGGTGAGGATCACTGAGCCGGCCATCAGCACGGTGGTGGGAACTTCAATGCTTCCCGCGAGTTGGGACAGGCCCAGCGAGACGGTCCAGCTGGGCCTGGTGTTGACCAGGAACAGCAAGGCGAAGAGGAATTCGTTCCAGGCGATCATGAAAACGAACAGGCCGTTGGAGATGATCGCGGGCATGGCCAGCGGCAGGCTGATCCGCCGCAGCACGCCGAGCCTGCTGCACCCGTCCAGAGCGGCGGCTTCCTCAAGGCTGGTGGGAATGGTGTCGAAGTAGTTGCGCAGCATGTAAATGGTCACAGGGATGACTTGGGCAACGTACACGATCAGAAGCGCTACCAGTTGTCCGCGTAGTCCGAGCCGGGTGAAGAAGGTGAACAGCGGGATGGCCAGCAGGATGCTGGGGAACAGGTAGACGGCGAGGAACAGGGCACTGACCTGGCGGCGGCCGAAGAAGTTGAGCCGGCTGATGGCGTAGGAGCCCGGGATGGCGACTATCAGCGAAATCAGCACGGTGCCCAGCGCCACCATTGCACTGTTGCCCATGAACTTCAGGAAGCCCTGCCCGCCGTCTTCCTGAGGCGTGAGGATATTTTGGTAGGAGCTCCAGTTGAGTTCGCCGAACGGGATGACCAGCGAGCCCGGGTCCCTGAGCAGCGAGTCCAGGGGCCGGATGGAGAGGATGAACATGTAGTAGAACGGGAACAGGGTCACCAGCACCAGGCCGATAATCACAACCCAGCGGAGCACAGCGAAGATTCTTGTTTCGATGACGTCCCGGGTCCATCGGGAGCCCTCGGGCGGCCTTGATGGGGAGGCCGGGCGCCGCGTTTCGACAGGAACAGCCATCAGGAAACCTCCTCTTTCTTGGCAAAGAACTTGATGTAGATTCCCACGAAGAGGCCCAGGATGAGGGCCAGGATGAGGGCCTGGGCGGATGCTGCACCGATGTCGCCGCGGGCTGTCAGGAAGTTGAACACGGTCACTGCCACTACTTCGGTTCCAGCGCCACCGCCGGTCAGCAGGTAGATGTCATCGAAGCTGTTGAACGTCCAGATGAAGCGTAGGACGGAGAGCATGGCGATCGTGGGCAGGAGTTGCGGAAGGATGATGTGGAAGAACCGCTGGATGGGAGTGGCACCGTCAACCCGGGCGGCCTCTTCCAGGCTCTCCGGTACGGCGTTGAGCCTGGCGGTAAGAAACAGGAAGGCAAACGGGAAAGACCGCCACATCTCGAACACAATGACGGCGATCAGCGCGGTGGGGACCTCTACGTTCAGGCCCAGGATTGACACTTCCCTGGCACGTTCGCTGAGGAACGGAATTGATTCCTCCCAGCCGAACAGGCGCTTGCCCCAGTAGTTGATGAGGCCGAACTGGGGGTCAAGCATGGTGGTCCAGGTGAAAGTCACAGCAACGATGGGCGAAACATAGGGGATCAGCATGGAGGCGCGGATCAAGGTCCTGCCCTTAAAGGGCTTTCGAAGGGCGAGTGCCGCGACGAGGCCGAGGATGATGGCTCCGGCGGTGCCAAAAATGGAGTAAGCGAGCGTGGTGCCGAGCGAAGTGAAAAAACTGCTTGAGAACACGTTGTCGAAATTGGCCAAGGTGTAGGGACCAAAAATGCCCGCCGTCCGGATATTCAGGATCCGGACCCGCTGGAAGGCGAGGACCAGGGTCCAGAGGATCGGCAGGACCACCATGACCAAGACCAGGACCAGCGTGGGGGAAAGCAGGGTGATGCCGGCGCGCTGTTCTTCCCGGGCCATCGGTGAAAGCTTGCGGAGCCCCCGCAGGCCGGCGGCCGATGCCGCCGGACCTGCAGAAGCGCCCTTCTTGGTGGAACTCACTGCAATGAATCCTTGATGGACTTAAGGGATTCCGCGGCCTGTTTGGCAGCGGTCTGGGGGTCGACGCCGCCGGAGGTGACATCGCTGACGGCCTTGGCAATGGGCAATTCGCCCAGCGCTGCCCCTACCAGGTCACCCTGGCCCTGGGTGATGCCCCAGCGCCGCAGCTCATCGGGACCCTGCTCCAAAGCGGAGAGTACGTCCTGCGAGTAGAAATTGCCCAGGGGCTCCTTCTTGTCCACGCCTGCAGGCATCGTCTTCCACTTGTCTGCGTACTCGGTGGGATTCTCTGCGGTACCGGCACGGACCGGGAGCCGACCCTCAGGGGCGATGGAGAGCCAGTCAACGTAGCCCTCGGTCATAAAGTACTCCACGAACTTGCGGGCAGAATCGGAGGCGGAATCTTTGGTGACCGTCCAGGAGACGACCTCTCCGAACTGGGCAGGCTGGTCACCGTCGGGGCCCTGGATGCCCGTGACAACGCCGGTGTTCTTGGCAAGGAAGGCTGGGTCTGCCGCGCACTCAGGGCACGTGGGGGCAGCGTCGTTGCGCAGGCCGGCCATCTCATCCAACAGGAAGGTGGACCAGATGGACATTGCTGCCTGGCCCGCGAAGTATGAAGCCCGGACGGTATCTACGTCTTGGGCGCCAGGAACGGAGTAATCGCGGAGCATGTCACGGTAGAACTCCAGTGCTCCCACGCACTCCGGGCTGTCGAAGGTGATATCGCCCTGGTCATTGACCATTTCACAGCCATTTCCCTGGGCAATATGCTCGAAGGTCTGCTGGGTGAATGCCTCGCCTGGCTTGTTCGCCGCCGCGATGCCGGCCAGCTGAGGGGTGTCCAGCTTCTCCGCCGCTGCCTTGATGTCGTCGTAGGTTTTCGGCGCTGCGATGCCGGCCTTCTCGAAGAGGTCCTTGCGGTAGTAGAGCAGCTGCTGCCATGAAGAATCCGGGACTGAAAGCTGCTGATCGCCATCACGGGTCAGCTCAAGGGCACGGGGGGAGAAAGTGCTTTCGTTCAAGCTCTCGACGATCGACTTGTTGGTGTCGGCGTCCACAAGGTCGTTGGCCGCGAGTGTGCGCACCTGTGCCAGGGAAATGGAGCCAATAACGTCCGGGAGGTCCCCTGCCGCGGCCGAGGAGGTCAAAACCTGGTTGAACTGGTCTTCAGGGACACCCACCAACTCAACCTTCACTCCTGTGGCAGCAGTGAACTTTTCGATGATGGCCTCGGTTTTGGCTACCCGGTCAGGGAGCGTGTCGGCCGTCCACACAGTGATGGCCTGGGCCTCACCGTTGGCGCTTTCACCGTCAGTCGTGCCTTCGTTCTGCGTGCAGCCTGCCAGCATTGCCATGGTCAATGACGCCGCAGTCAGTACGGTCATCGTGGACCGGCCTCTGGTTTTCATCACTTAGATGCTCCTGTCTATGACGGCCCCGGATGTGGTGCCGCGATTCGCGCGCTCGCTCCTTTTCTTCCGGGCGGACCACTTCGGCCGCGCCGTCGGAGCAGGTGCTGAAACGTCGCCCGGCCTGTGAGCGCAGTCACAGGCCGGAACTTGTGCCTAAAGGCTATCCAAATGTTGCCTAGTTGTCTAGCATTAGCTGCAGGGCCAATCGACATGAGCGGAACAGCCTTTGGCATATGCCCTGCTGGAGCACCTAGGATTGCAAGAGTGCCTTTTGAGCGGTAGGAGCCTTTTATGTATGTGGGACCCGGGGATGTCCTTCAACTGATCCGGGCCGGGCAGGCCCGGACGCGCGGTGACATCCAGGAAGAAACGGGCATGTCCCGGATGACCGTTGCCCAGCGTGTGGACAGCCTGCTCAAGGCCGATCTCATCCGGGAAGCGGGAACTGCCAGGCCTTCGGGCGGCCGCCGGCCCACGGACTTGGCTTTTAATCTCCAGCACTCCTGCACCATCTCCGCCTCGGTGGAAACCACTTCCAGTCGCGTGGCCCTCACGGACCTTGGGGGCACAATCCTGGTGGACGAGCACTTGGATATGGCTGTGGCTGATGGTCCCGAGAAGGTGCTGCGCGCCATCACCGAAGCGGCGCAACGGCTACTGAAGCTCTCGAAGACCCCCATCGCGAGAGTCTCAGGAGTCGGCATTTCCATCCCCGGCCCCGTCGACCCACAGACGCTCCGGCCCTCCCAGCCGCCCATCATGCCCGGCTGGGACGCCTACCCGGTCGTCGAATTCATCCAGGAAGTATTCCCCGTGCCCGTCCTGGTGGAGAACGACGCCGACGCCATGGCCGTGGGCGAGTACAGTGCGGGGTTTGCGGGCATCGGCTCGCTGTGCCTGGTTAAGGTATCTACTGGCATCGGCACCGGCCTGGTGATTGACGGGAAGGTCTACCAAGGTGTGGACGGCGGAGCCGGCGACATCGGTCACGTCCGCCACCCCGCCTTCGCTGACCTACAATGCCAGTGCGGCTCCTTCGGATGCCTCGCTGCCGGTGCCAGCGGCGGTGCCATCGCCCGGAAACTCACCGAGCTAGGCATCAGCAGCTCCTCCGGCCGCGACGTCCGCGAGCAGCTCGTCGCCGGAAACATGGACACTATGCGGCTCACGCACGAGGCCGGCCGGCGCCTGGGCGAAGTAATGGCCACAGTGGTTTGCCTGCTTAATCCAGCCGTCCTTCTCATCGCCGGCGATCTGGCGTCGTCATCACTGATCGGCGGAATCCGGGAAACGCTCTATCCCATGTCTCTCCCTCGAGCCACCCGGCACCTGGACGTCCGCCTGGCGAGCTTGGGCGAGGATGCCGGCATCCGTGGAATGTCCTCGCTGTTGGTGAATCAAGTGTTCTCCTCGAGTGCGGTCAACGCACGACTCGCCTAGCAGCCCAACATGGGCTCGATCAAGGCGCGCGCCGGGCAGTCGGAGTATCGTCCGTCCATGGCTCGCCTACGACGGCTACGGGTAGAGGCAGCAAAGCCGTCCACATGTATCAGCCGGTACTCAGTGCTCTCTGCATGCCCGCTCCATACGAAGATCGGCCGGACACGACGGGCCCAGTTGCGTCAGGATCTGCAGAAGTTGGCCAATGACTTATCGCCAACTAGACCGGTTTTCGCAAGTCTTCCGGTCCCGAATCGCCAGCTAGTCGCCAAATCGCCAACTAGCTTCCGATCTCACACGCAGGCCGTCAGGCGGACGTTAAAAGGAAATGTCCCGACGGAACCCCGTCGGGACATTTCTGGACGAGCAGTGACTTAGAAGTCCCAGTCCTCATCTTCGGTGTTGACTGCCTTGCCGATCACGTAGGAAGAACCGGACCCGGAGAAGAAGTCGTGGTTCTCGTCAGCGTTCGGGGACAGCGCCGAGAGGATGGCAGGGTTCACGTCAGTAACGGAGGACGGGAACATTGCCTCGTAGCCGAGGTTCATCAGCGCCTTGTTGGCGTTGTAATGCAGGAACTTCTTGACGTCCTCGGCCAGGCCGACGCCGTCGTAAAGATCGTGCGTGTACTGGACTTCATTTTCGTACAGCTCGAAGAGCAGTTCGAACGTGTAGTCCTTGATTTCTTGCTTGCGTTCCTCGGAGAGCCCTTCCAGGCCCTTCTGGAACTTGTAGCCGATGTAGTAGCCGTGTACAGCCTCATCGCGGATGATCAGGCGGATCAGGTCAGCAGTGTTCGTAAGCTTGGCGCGTGAGGACCAGTACATGGGCAGGTAGAAGCCGGAGTAGAACAGGAAGCTTTCCAGCAGGGTGGAAGCGACCTTGCGCTTCAGGGGGTCGTCGCCCTGGTAGTAGTCCATGACAATCTGCGCCTTCTTCTGAAGGTTCGAGTTCTCAGTGGACCAGCGGAACGCCTCGTCGATCTCCTTGGTGGAGGCCAGCGTGGAGAAAATGGAGGAGTAGCTCTTTGCGTGCACCGACTCCATGAACGCGATGTTCGTGTACACGGCCTCTTCGTGCGGGGTCAGCGCATCCGGGATGAGCGAAACTGCGCCGACGGTACCCTGGATGGTGTCCAGCAGGGTCAGGCCGGTGAATACGCGCATGGTGAGCTGCTGCTCAGCGGGCGTCAGGGTGTTCCATGACTGGACGTCGTTGGACAGCGGCACCTTCTCCGGCAGCCAGAAGTTGTTGACGAGCCGGTTCCAGACCTCTACGTCCTTGTCGTCCTGGATGCGGTTCCAGTTAATGGCCTCGACGTGGCTCAGCAGCTTGACCTTCTCGGTCATGTCATCCCCTAAACGTTGGGTGGGTTTCTCTAAGTTAAAGCGTACGACGGCGGGCGGGCGCCCGCCGTCGTACTTCACAAGTTAGTTGAAGGTGCAACTAAAGCATGCAGCTGACGCAGCCCTCAACCTCGGTCCCTTCCAGCGCGAGCTGGCGGAGACGGATGTAGTAGATGGTCTTGATGCCCTTCTTCCAGGCGTAGATCTGGGCCTTGTTGATGTCGCGCGTGGTGGCGGTGTCCTTGAAGAACAGCGTCAGGGACAGGCCCTGGTCTACGTGCTGCGTGGCAGCCGCGTAGGTGTCGATGACCTTCTCGTAGCCGATCTCGTACGCGTCCTGGTAGTACTCCAGGTTGTCGTTCGTCAGATACGGCGCCGGGTAGTAGACGCGGCCGATCTTGCCTTCCTTGCGGATTTCAATCTTGGACGCCACCGGGTGGATCGAGGAGGTGGAGTTGTTGATGTAGGAGATCGAGCCCGTCGGCGGTACGGCCTGCAGGTTCTGGTTGTAGATGCCGTGCTCCATGACGGAAGCCTTCAGCGTGCGCCAGTCCTCCTGCGTGGGGATGTGCACGTTCTTGAACAGCTCGCGGACCTTCTCGGTCTGCGGCACCCACTCCTGCTCCGTGTACTTGTCGAAGAACTCACCCGAGGCGTACTTGGACTTCTCGAAGCCGCCGAACGTCTGGCCCGTCTCGATGGACAGCAGGTTGGAGGCCCGGATGGCGTGGTACACCACCGAGTAGAAGTAGATGTTGGTGAAGTCCAGGCCCTCTTCGGAGCCGTAGTGGACCCGCTCGCGGGCAAGGTAGCCGTGCAGGTTCATCTGGCCCAGGCCGATGGCGTGGCTCTGGTCGTTGCCCTTGGCGATGGACGGCACCGAGGTGATGTTGGACATGTCCGACACCGCCGAGAGGGAACGGATGGCCGTCTCGATGGTCAGGCCGAAGTCCGGCGAATCCATGGTCTTCGCAATGTTCAGCGAGCCCAGGTTGCAGGAGATGTCCTTGCCGGTCTCGTCGTAGGACAGGTCATCGTTGTACGTGGTGGGCTGGGAGACCTGGAGGATCTCGGAGCACAGGTTGGACATGATGATCTTGCCGTCGATCGGGTTGGCCCGGTTCACCGTGTCCTCGAACATGATGTACGGGTAGCCGGATTCGAACTGGATCTCGGCGAGGGTCTGGAAGAACTCGCGCGCCTTGATCTTGGTCTTCTTGATCCGGGAATCGTCCACCATCTCGTAGTACTTCTCGGTGACCGAGACATCCGAGAAGGGCATGCCGTAGACGCGTTCAACGTCGTACGGCGAGAACAGGTACATGTCCTCGTCCTTCTTGGCCAGCTCGAACGTAATGTCCGGGATGACAACACCCAGCGAGAGGGTCTTGATGCGGATCTTCTCGTCAGCGTTCTCGCGCTTGGTGTCCAGGAAGCGGTAGATGTCCGGGTGGTGCGCGTGCAGGTACACCGCGCCGGCACCCTGGCGGGCGCCGAGCTGGTTGGCGTAGGAGAAGCTGTCTTCGAGGAGCTTCATGACGGGGATGACGCCGGAGGACTGGTTCTCAATCTGCTTGATGGGCGCGCCCACCTCACGGATGTTGGTCAGGGCGAAAGCCACGCCGCCGCCGCGCTTGGACAGCTGCAGCGCCGAGTTGATGGAACGGCCGATCGACTCCATGTTGTCTTCGATGCGCAGCAGGAAGCAGGAGACCAGCTCACCGCGCTGCTTCTTGCCCGCGTTCAGGAACGTGGGCGTGGCCGGCTGGAAACGGCCCTCGATGATCTCGTCCACCATCTGCAGGGCGAGCTGCTCGTTGCCGCGCGCCAGATGCAGGGCAACCATGCAGACGCGGTCCTCGTAGCGCTCCAGGAAACGCTTGCCGTCGAAGGTCTTCAGCGTGTAGGACGTGTAGAACTTGAACGCGCCCAGGAAGGTCTCGAAGCGGAACTTCTTTTTGTACGCACGGTTGAACAGGTCACGGATGAAGTTCATCGTGTACTGGTCCAGCGTTTCGCGCTCGTAGTAGTCGTTCTTGACCAGGTACTCGAGCTTCTCTTCCAGGTCATGGAAGAACACGGTGTTGTTGTTAACGTGCTGCAGGAAGTACTGGTGCGCAGCCTCGCGGTCAGCCTCAAACTGGATCTCGCCGTTGGGGCCGTACAGGTTCAGCATTGCGTTCAGCTCGTGATAGCCCAGGCCCTTGTAGGCGGCCGGCATCTCAGGCTTTTGGGCCCTGGTTACTTCCGTGTCTGCGACAGTCGTGTCCAAAACGTGTCCAATCCATTGTTTACACGGGACACGTCGTCTGGCGTGCCCATTAATTCGAAGCGGTAGAGGTGCGGCACTCCGCACTTGGCGGCAATGATGTCCCCCGCCAGGCAGTAGTTGTCCCCGAAGTTTGTGTTGCCGGCGCCGATGACCCCGCGGAGCAGCTGCCTGTTCTGCGGGTTGTTCAGGAACCGGATGACCTGCTTGGGAACGGAGCCCTCTCCCCCGGTGCCGCCGTAGGTGGGCACCACCAGCACAAAAGGCCGGGTGGCGAGGAGGGGTGCATCCCTGGAGTACAACGGAATCCGGGCAGAATCGCGGCCAAGCTTCGACACGAAGCGGCTGGTATTCTCGGATGCCGAGGAAAAGTAGATGAGCTGGCTGCCGGTGGTGACCTGTCCTGCGGCATCTTGCTGCGGTGCCGGCGGGGACACCTCCACGCGCTGAGCCGCGTGAATTTGTCGAGCCGTGTGGTTCTGCTGTGCTGTTGGTGCTGCCATGGGAGTCACCTCAGCTGGTTGCTGGTTGCCGGCAGGAAAAACGTGCCCCTTAGGCCACGGAGGAAACGGCGGAAAGCGCCAGTTCTTCAATCTTGTCCGGACGGAAGCCTGACCAGTGGTCCTGGTCCGTGACCACAACGGGCGCCTGCATGTAGCCCAGCGACTTCAGGCGCTCGAGGGCCTCGGCGTCCTGGGAGATGTCAACGCTCTGGTAGGTGATGCCCTTCTTGTCGAGCGCGCGGTAGGTGGCGTTGCACTGAACACAAGCAGGCTTCGTGTAAACCGTTACGGTCATGGTTCCTGTCCCCTTTTCTGGAAAACTTGCTCGTCCGGTGTTCCCGCCCAAGCTGTATCTAGATACTACATCTAGTGCAGACGCCTCTTAGGAACCCCAAGATGATGTATTACAAGTATGTCATTTAATGCACCTTTAATCCACAGGCAGGGGCCGCCAAAATGTCCGGAATCCCGGCGATTTCGCGGACGGAATCCACATGCTGTGGAGTACTTAGCCACATTTAACGCCCAGCGTGTCGTGGAAAAGACGGCGTGTCGGTCCTGGTGGTGACCTGCGTAAACACACCACAAAGGGGCCCCGAAGTGACCTTCGGAACCCCTCCTGGTGACCAAACGCACGGAAGTTAGAGCTGCGCCTCCCGGCGGTCCAGCACGATCTGCTGCACGTCCAGGTAACCGGACTGGAATCCTGCCCTGGAGTAGCAGAGATAGAACAGCCACATCCGCTGGAAGACGGCGTCGAAGCCCAGTCCGCCCACGTCGCGGGAAGCCTCCAGGAACCGTTCCTCCCACAGCCGGAGGGTGGCGGCATAGTGGTCCCCCATGCCCATCCGCTCCCGCACCCTCAGCGTGGTGTGCTGCTGCGTCACGCCTTCGATGGCGCGGACGGACGGCAGGAATCCGCCCGGGAAGATGTATTTGTGCACCCAGGTGTAGGCGTTGCGCGTGGCGAGCATCCGGCCGTGCGGCATGGTGATCGCCTGGATGGCCACCCTGCCGCCCGGCGCGAGGACGCGGTCGATGGTCTGGAAGTAGATGGGCCAGTATTCGTAGCCCACCGCCTCGATCATTTCCACCGAGACGACGGCGTCGAACTCGCCTTCCACAGCCCGGTAGTCCTGCAAGGCAACCGTGACCTGGTCCGAGTAACCGGCGGCCGCAATCCGGTCCTGGGCCAGCGCCTGTTGCTCGCTGGACAGGGTGACGCTGTAAACGGTGGCCCCGCGGGCCGCTGCCCGCAGGGCCAGCTCACCCCATCCGGTGCCGATTTCCAGCAGCCGCGTTCCGGCGCCCACCCCCGCTTTGTCCAGCAGCCTGTCAATCTTGGCCGCCTGTGCTCCCGCCAGCGCGTCCCATCCCACCGAGGACAGCGAACCAGCCTGGAGCGGGAACAGCGCTGATGAGTAGCTCATGGTTTCATCCAGGAAGCTGGAGAACAGATCGTTGGACAGGTCGTAGTGCCGCGAGATGTTGCTCCGCGTGTTCTGCTCCGCGTTGCGCTCCTGCCGGGGCGTGCGCGGCAGGTAGAGGGACCGCAGCGTCTGCAGCGGCGCCGGAATCAGGGTGCCAACGGAAGCGGCGAACACCTCCAGGACACCCGCCAGGTCATCGGCTTCCCAGTCCCCTGCCATGAAGGACTCACCCAGGCCGATCAGGCCGTGGGCGCCGATCCGGGCTTCGAACGCCTCCGGACGGCGCATGGTCATCACCGGCGCGTCCTCCCCGCCGATGCCCAGGACGGATCCATCCGGATATGCGACGCGCAGGGACAGGCGCTTAACGGCGCCTTTGAAGAGGAGTCCGGCGGCCTTTCCGGCCACGGCCGCTTTGGCGCCCGACGGCGGCTGGGCCACACCGGGCCACACCTCGCCGTCGATGGTGGAGGGCGACGCCGGCACACCTGCAGCGGTCCACGCTGCGGGAGTGTGCCGCAGGGCTTTGTCCCCGAGCGCAGCTGCAGTCCCGTTATCGTCTATCAGTGTCATTGAACTGCCTCCTGTGAGGGGTGAAGTGGTCGGGCGACGACGGGCAGCCGGCGTGCCCAGAGTTTGATGCCCTGCACCCGGATGAGTGCGGATACGAGAAGCGGCGCGGCCGGTACGGCGACCGCCGCGGCGAGAATGTTGCGAACGCTGGCCGGGTGCCGGCGGCCGTCCATGGTGGCGACGAATGGCCGGTGGCCTTCCCGCTCAAGCACAATCGACACAGCCAGGCGGTCATCCGGAGCGGGCAGCTTCATGCGGTACTGGCCGTCCACGTCATTGAAGGGTGAGACGTAGAAGGCCTTGGGGACGGAGGCCCGGCCCGCAGGATCAGTCCGCAGCAGGTAGCAGTGGCGTTCGCCGTAGGTGTTGTGGACTTCCGCCACCACGCATTCCAGCTCGCCGCTGGACCGGTAGCACCAGAACAGGGTCAGCGGGTTGAAGACGTAGCCGAACACCCTGGCGCTGGCCAGCATGTGGATGGCGCCGCCGTCGGGCTCTACCCCCTGCGTCCGCAGGTACCGCTCCACGTTCGAGCGGATGGTGGCGTCCGGATCCCCCAGATGGTCTCCCGCGCGGAACACGGCCAGCGGCCGGAGCAGGAACGGCAACCGGGGAAGCCGGTCAACGTCAACCAGCCAGCTGTAGCTGCGGTAGGTGAACGCATTCTTCAGCGGGCTGTGCCGCACGTGGGAGATGGAGGTGCGGTAGATGGCTGAGCCGGTGGTCATGCAGGTTCGCCCGCTGCAGCAAGTTTCCGCCCGCCGTCATCCGACGCTGCAGGCCCGGCGGCCGTAACGGAAGCGGGCAGCACGGGAACCCAGTGCCGGCCCAGCTTTTCGGCGGCCCGGACGCCGGAGAGCGCACCGTCCTCGTGGAAGCCCCAGCCCAGGTACGCTCCGGCATAGGCAATGCGGCTGTCACTGAGCGCAGCAATCGCCTGCTGGGCCTGCAGTGATTCCGGGGTGTATTGCGGGTGCTCGTAGACCATGCGTTCGAGCACGGCGTCGCCGGCAATCAGTTCCGACTCCCCCAGGCTCACCAGGTAGGGGCGGCCGTCCCCGGGTTCAAGCCGCTGCAGGCGGGTGAGGTCGTAAGTGACCAGGACCTTGTCCGGCCTGGCCCCGCAGGACGGGAGCCGGTAGTTCCAGGACGCCCTCGCGTTCTCGGCGGAGGGCAACACAGCAGGATCCTGGTGGAACACGGTGTGGTTGACGGAGTAGGGCATCCCGCCCAATGCCTCTTTTTCGTCAGGCGTGGCGTCGGCCAGGAAGCCGAGTGCCTGGGCCGGGTGCGTGGCAACCACGACGGCGTCGAAGTCTTCCAGCCCACGGTCCGTTGCGAGTTCCACGCCGCTGGGCAGCCGCCGGATGGCGGTGACAGGGGTGTTGAGCCGGACGTCAGCCAGGGTGGCGGCCAGTTTTTCCACGTACCGGCCGGAACCGCCGGTGACGGTACGCCACTGCGGGGAGCCCTTGACGCCAAGCATTCCGTGGTGGCGGAGGAACGTGAAGAGATACCGTGCCGGGTAGGCCAGCGCCGTAGTGGGGTCGCAGGACCAGACGGCGCTGACCACCGGGGTCATGAAGTGGGAGACGAAGTACGGGCTGAAGTTTTCGCGGGCCAGGAACTCGCCGAGGGTCAGTTCCGGAATGTCGGCTTCGCCGCTGACGGCGGCGGCAGGCGCGGTGTTCAGCAGCGTGCGTGCCTTGCGGTAAAAGCGCGTGATCTCCAGCAGCATCAGCAGGTACCGGCCCCGCAGCAGGCTGGACGGGCGGGCGAAGATTCCGCGGGCACCGTCACGCGCGCCGGCATACTCCAGCCCGCAGCCGTCGCAGCGGATGGACATGCTCATCTCCGAGTCCTGGGTTTCGACGCCCAGCTCGGCGAACAGCCGCAGCAGTGTGGGGTAGGTCCGCTCGTTGTGCACGATGAAACCAGTGTCCACGCCAAGGATCGTGCCGTCAGGTTGTGGCATGTCGTGGGTGTGGGCATGGCCGCCCAGCCGGGAATCCGCTTCGAAGAGCGTGACGTCGTCCTGCCTGTTAAGGACGTAGGCGGCGGTCAGTCCGGCCACGCCGCTACCGATGACGGCCACGCGCCGTCGTCTTCCGCCTCCACCTGCTGCTGGGTCTGGTGACAATTCATGCTCCTCTGCTGAACATTTGCCAATGGTTGGATATACAGAGGGCAATTCGAAGCCGGTGATGGCGCGGATGGGTGCAGTACTGTGGGCTGGTGGTAAATCCGGTACACCTGAAGACCCTGATGGAGGTCACGCGGCTGGGCTCGTTCGCAGCCGCCGCGTCAACGTTGGGCTATACGGCCTCTGCCGTCTCCCAACAGATGTCCGCCCTGGAACGCGACACCGGCGTCGTCCTGTTCCAGCGCTCGGCGCGGAGCGTGGTCCCCACGGAGGCCGCCGTCGTAATGACCCGGCACGCGGCCAAGGTGCTGACGGACATCGAGGCGCTGATGGCTGCCGCCGCCAAAACCCAGGACAGCGCCAGCCAGGAACTCCGGCTCGGAATCTTCCCCAGCCTGGCCACGTACGTCCTGCCGCGGATCCTGAAGAAACCCGCGTGGAAGAACCTGGGCATCGACCTCAAAGTGTCCGTGGCCGAGCCGGGCCAGACCATCCAGGGGCTGCGCGCCGGCGGTGAACTGGACCTCGCCGTGGTCTTCCAGGTGGGGCAGACCGGCGTGGCCTGGCCCGCCACCATCAACAGGCAATGGATCGGCGACGATGACTTCCGGGTGGTGTTGCCCGCGGGCTGGGGCTTCCGTCCGGATGCGAAGGTGGCGGCAGACCATCTCTCCGAGATGCCCTGGATCATGCACCACCCCGGCACCAGCGACGCCATGGTCATTGAACGGCTCTTCGCGGGCTGCAACCTTCATCCGCGCGTGGTGGCGCACAGCGACGACTTCCACGCCAGCCTGGAGATGGCAGCCGCAGGACTGGGGGCGGCGCTGGTTCCCGAGCTGGCACTGCGGAACAAGCCGGCGGGTGTGGTGGTGCTGGACGTTCCCGAAATCCGGCTGGCCCGGAACGTTTTCGCGCTGCTGATCAATGACCGGAAAACCGCACGGGTGCAGCTGTTTGTCGACCTGCTGGCAGAGACGCTCGCCGGAATGCGCACCTCAGTGAATTAGGCCTGAACGCTGGAATGCACCGCTGTTCGGGTCTATGTTGAGAATATGAACAAGGTAGCGAGCCAGCACTTTGGCGAGATTGAGCTCAATCACGGCAGGGATCACCTGATCGCCGCCAAACATGAGCTGCGCGGCCATCCACTGGAACTCGACCTGAACATCACCGCCCACGACCACTTTGACGAAGCCGCACTGCGCAAGGTGGACTACCGCCTGCGGTTCCTGCCCGAACTGGTGGACGAGGTCCGGGACATGATCGCCGAGGAGCTGGACCAGGAAGGCACCAGCCCGCAGGAATACCTGCAGTTCCATTGCAACGCCCTCAAGGATGAGCACCTGCACAAGGTCTTCGGCGTGGAGAACCGCAGCCAGCTGACCAAGGATGTGTTCCTCAAGGCACTGAAGCTGGGACACGTGGGGATCTACCCGGGCCAGCCGGAACGTTACTTCGTGATGGATTTTACGCTCGGCCAGCACTTCACCGATGAAGTCCTGGTGGCCTCCGCGG
>NZ_JARHXQ010000240.1:0-5477 GCF_029222765.1 Arthrobacter sp. Cr_A7
GCTGGAAACCAAGGCTCCCATCCGGAGCCTCCGGACGACGGTCCAGTACCCGGAACGCGACAAGACTGGCCAAAGGATCTGTAATGTCCTGGTTAATCCTTCTGGCCTCCGGCGCCCTTGAAGCCGTCTGGGCCGCAGCCCTGCACCGCGCATTCGAAACCACCGGCCGCCGCCGCGTCGCCGCAGCCGCCCTGTTCCTGGTGTCCGTGACGGCAAGCACCGCCGGCCTGGCCATCGCCATGCAATCCATTCCCACCGGAACCGCATATGCCGTCTGGGTGGGAGTTGGCGTGGTCCTGACCTCCGCCTACGCGATCATCACCAAGGTGGAACGTCCGACGGCGGCGCGCCTGCTCCTGCTGTCCGGCATAGCCGCCTGCGTGGTGGGCCTGAAGGTGGTGGCGTAATGTTGCGGCGTTCCTTCCCCTGGCTGGTCCTCCTGGCCTCGGCCGTCCTCGAAGCAGTGTGGGCCACGGCCTTGGGCCTCTCCGACGGCTTCAGCAAACCAGTGCCCACCCTGATATTCGTCGTCACCGCCGCGCTGAGCATGCTGGGCCTAGGCATGGCCATCCGCCGCATCCCGCTGGGCACTGCCTACGCCATTTGGGTGGGCGTCGGGGCTGCCTTGACGGTGGGCTGGGCCATGGCCACCGGCGTGGAGCCGTTCAGCGTGCTGAAAGTGCTGTTCATCGCCGGGATCGTGGGCTGCGCGGCCGGGTTGAAGGCACTTCCCGGGGAGAAGGGGCACCCGGCTCCCGAACAGCCTGCCCCTGAGGCATCCCACCGCTGAGTCTCCCGGGCTGAGTCTCCCCACCTTTGAGGCGCGCCGACGGCGTGTCCCGGCGAATCGTCGTCGTCCTTGGCGTTCCCGGATTCAAAGGTGGGGAGATTCGGCGCACCGTTTAGGCTTTTGCCATGGACTCCCCCGAGATCTCCCAGGCCATGGACGCCCTCCGGCGCCGGCTGGTTCCCGGTACGCGGACCATCCTGGGCATCACGGGGGCGCCCGGCTCCGGAAAGTCCACCTTCGCGGCATGGATCCAGCAACAATTCGCCCCCGCCACGGCCATAGTGGTCCCGATGGACGGCTTCCACCTGGGAAACGCCATCATCGAGGGCACGCCCCTTCGCCGGCGCAAGGGCGCCATCGACACGTTCGACGCCGGCGGCTACCTTTCGCTGCTTCGCCGCCTCGTCCGCCGGGACGAGGCAGTGGTCTACGCCCCGGAATTCCGGCGCACCCTTGACGAACCCGTGGCCGCTTCCATCGCCGTCCCGGCCGAAGTGCCGCTGGTCATCACCGAGGGAAACTACCTGCTCGCGGAGCAGGAGCCGTGGAAAGAGGTCCGGGCCCAGCTGGACGAGGTCTGGTTTGTGGACACGCCGCGGGAGCTGCGGCTGGAACGGCTGGTGGCGAGGCATGTGTCGTTCGGGATGGACCAGACGGCAGCCCAAGCCTGGGCCCATGGCCCCGACGAGGCGAACGCCCGGCTGATCCAGGCCACGAAGCCCGGCGCGGACCGCATCATTCCCTGGTACTAACAGCGAAGAGGAGAACTCATGGTGGCACTCGGCAACGGCCTCGACGTCAGCCCACTCGGGTTCGGCGGCATGGCCCTTACTCCCGTGTACGGCGAGGTGGACCCTGCCGACGCACTCAAAACACTGCACCACGCCGTGGACTCCGGTGTCAGCTTTATCGACACCGCGGACGTCTACGGCGGAGGCAGCAATGAGGAACTGATCGGCCGGCTGCTCAGGGAGCGCCGGGACGAGGTGCAGCTGGCCACGAAGTTTGCGCTCGTCGGGAACCCGGCCGGCGGCTACACCGACATCCGGAACGACGCCGCGTATATCCGGCAGGCGGTGGACCGGAGCCTGCAGCGGCTGGGCATCGACGTCATTGACCTCTACTACATGCACCGCCGTGACCTCCGCGTTCCGATTGTGGAAACCGTGGAGGCCATGGCGGAGCTTGTGCAGCAGGGCAAGGTCCGGCACCTGGGCCTGTCCGAAGTGACCGCCCGGGAGTTGGAGGATGCCATCGCTGTCCAGCCCATTGCAGCGGTCCAGAGTGAATGGTCCATCTGGAGCCGCGACGTGGAACGCAACGTTGTTCCTGCCGCAGCCGCCCTGGGGGTGGGGTTTGTGCCGTATTCGCCGCTGGGCCGGGGATTCCTCACCGGCACCGTTGACGCCGCCAGCCTTGGAGACAATGACTTCCGGCGCCGGATTCCAAGGTTTTCCCCGGACGCCGCCAGCGCCAACCAGGCAGTGGTGTCGGCCGTCCGGTCAGTGGCCGGCGACCTTGGTGCGACGCCCGCCCAGACGGCCCTGGCCTGGCTGTTGGCGCAGGGCAAGCGGCTGGGTTTGCCGGTCGTTCCCATCCCCGGTACGCGTAAACGGCACCGGATCGATGAAAACCTGGGCGCGCTGGCCCTGGATCTCACCCCTGCGCAACTGGACGCCCTGGACGCGGCCTCGGACGCCGTCGTCGGCTCCCGTTCCGCGGATCCGCAGTGGGTGTCGGAGGGCCGTGAATAGACTCGTCCCATGGACTCACTTCAGTACGACCTGCCGGCCCTGACCATCCGCCGGATCTCCGTCAGCGAGATGGACAACAACGTGTACCTGCTGACCGCGAAGGCGAGCGGGGAACAGGTGCTCATCGACGCAGCGGACGACCTTCCCGCCATCCAGAAACTGCTGGCGGACGCCTCCGCGGACACGGCGGCTCCGCCCCGGCTCGCGCTGATCGCCACCACCCACCAGCACTGGGACCATGTCCGGGCGCTGAAGGAGCTGGCTGCGGCGACGGGTGCGCCCACCGCCGCGGGGACGGACGACGCCGACGCGCTGCCTGTTCCCGTGGACCGGCGGCTTGGGCACGGGGACCGGGTGGCCGTGGACGGCTTTGAGCTCACGGCTGTCCACCTGAGGGGGCACACGCCGGGCTCGATCGCGTTTGTGTACCAGGACCCGGAGGGCCCGGCGCAGATCTTTTCCGGTGATTCGCTGTTTCCGGGCGGCGTGGGCAATACGCAGAAGGACCCGGAGCGGTTCAACCAGCTGCTCAGCGACGTCACGGAGCGGCTGTTCGGCACCTACCCTGATACCGCCGTCGTGCATCCTGGCCACGGCAAGCCCACCACCCTCGGTGCCGAGCGGCCACACCTTGAGGAGTGGCGCGCCCGGGGCTGGTGAGGAACGCGGTGGTTGAGCCTGTCAAAACCGGTGGTTGAGCGTGGGCCCACGCCGGCAGGGTTCCCTGGCCGAGCTTGCGAGGCGAGGGTGCCGGTGGGGTTTAGCGGCCGCGGCGCTCGTTGGACGCCGGAGCCGATGCACGGCGCGGACCGCCGGAGCGGCCTCCACCGGAGCGTCCACCGCCGTTGCCGGCAGCGTAGGATCCGCCGGAGGTGCCACCGGTGTTGGAGGACCAGACAGCCTTGTTGCCGCCGCTGCCCGCAGCAGCACCTGCGCCGGCGGAGCGCCCGCCGGTGCGTGCACCTGTGCCTGCAGCTGCTGCACGCTGGCCGGTGGCCGGACGTCCGCTGCGCTGGCCGCCGGTGGAAGCCGGACGCCCGGTTCCGCCGCGGGGGGCGTCGCTGCGGGTGACGCGGGATTCTGCACGGCCGTCTGAACCGCGGCCGGCCGATGCACGGCCACCTGCTGCGGGAACATCGTTGCGGTGCGTGGAAGCGGTGCCGCGGCCTCGGGCGTTGCGCCGCGCTGCCGCAGCGGCAATCGCGCGGTCCTCGTTCTGCTCTGCGTTGCGGTCGAACGCTGCCCGGGCTTCGGTGCGGCCCTCGAAGGCTGCAGCCCGGCGCTCGGCGCGGGGAACATCGGTGCGGACCGGCTCGGCCGAAACCTTGCCCCGGCCGCCGCGTCCGCCGCGTCCGCCGGTTGTGGGAGCAGCCTGGCGGCGGGCGCGCTTGCGCTCTGCGTTGGCGCCCGTGGAGGTACCGCCGCCCTGCTTCTGGGCCTTGGCGGCCAGCAGTGCGGCGCGGGTGCGGGGATCAACCTTGTCGGCCATTTCGCCCACCAGGTCAGCCACGATGGGCGAGTTGGCGGTGACGCGTTCGAAGGTGACCTCCACGCCGGCAGCCTTCATCAGCTTCTTGACGTCGGTCTGCTGCTCCGGGAGGGTCAGCGTGACCACGGTGCCGTCGGAACCGGCACGCGCGGTACGGCCGGAGCGGTGCAGGTATGCCTTGTGCTCGGTGGGCGGATCCACGTGGATCACCAGTTCGACGTCGTCCACGTGGACACCGCGGGCTGCGACGTCGGTGGCCACCAGGACGCGCACATCGCCGTTGGAGAACTCGGCGAGGTTGCGGTCACGGGCGTTCTGCGACAGGTTGCCGTGCAGGTCCACAGCGGGGATCCCGGCGTCGGTCAGGGTCTTGGCCAGCTTGCGGGCGTGGTGCTTGGTCCGCATGAAGAGGACGCGGCGGCCGGCCCCGGAGGCGAGCTCCACGATCAGCTGCTTCTTGACGGTCTGGTCGTTGACCACCAGCACGTGGTGCTCCATGGTGGTCACCGCGGCCTGCGGATCGTCCACGGAGTGGGTCAGCGGGTTGGACAGGTAGCGCTGGACGATCTTGTCCACGCCGTTGTCCAGGGTGGCGGAGAAGAGCAGGCGCTGGCCCTGGCTGGGGGTCATGTCCATGAGCTTCTTCACCACGGGCAGGAAGCCGAGGTCCGCCATGTGGTCGGCCTCGTCCAGGACGGTGATCTCCACGGCCTCGAGGGTGAGGATGCGCTGGCGGATCAGGTCCTCCAGGCGGCCCGGGCAGGCAATGACAATGTCGACGCCGGCGCGCAGTGCCTTTTCCTGGCGTGCCTGCGAGATGCCGCCGTAGATCACGGTGGTGTTCAGGCCGGCGGCCTTGGCCAGCGGCTCGATGGTGGCGTTGATCTGGGTTGCCAGTTCGCGGGTGGGTGCCAGCACCAGGCCCATGGGGCGGCCGGGCTTGCGGAAGTACGGAGCCTCGCGCTCGGCCAGGCGGGCCACCAGCGGGATGGCGAAGGCGATGGTCTTGCCGGAACCCGTGCGGCCGCGGCCCAGGACGTCGCGTCCGGACAGCGTGTCAGGCAGGGTCTTCACCTGGATGGGGAAGGGGGTTTCGATTCCCTGCGCGGCGAGGGTGTCGGCGAGGGCTTTGGGTGTGCCAAGGGCAGCGAAAGTAGTCAAGAGTCAAAGGTCTTTCAGGCGGTATCCGTGCGGATATCGGCCCCCGATGCCGGTTGGCCCAGGGGTTCGCCGAAGAAAATTCAGGTGATCAACCAGCCTGCTGCCGCTTATGCAAAGCGGCGGCCGGGACCAAATGGAACGCGTTCATCGACGCAGGATGTGCCTCTCACATGAAAAAAGCCCTGTCCCCTAAATGAAGGGGTACATGGGCATCACTGCACATCAAGTTCCACAAGTCTAGCATCCCGGCGGAGCAGACCCGTTGTCGCGTCACTTCCGCTGC
>NZ_JARHXQ010000241.1:0-2686 GCF_029222765.1 Arthrobacter sp. Cr_A7
GCTGTGCTGGTAACTGCCGACGGCGCGTGGCTGGCCACGCATCCGCCGGTCGCCGCGGTCAGTACGGTGGGCGCGGGCGACTCCGCGCTGGCCGGTTATCTGCTCGCCCACGGCCAGGGCGCCGCCCCGGCCGACTGCCTTCGCCAGGCAGTGGCCCACGGTGCCGCTGCCGCCTCCCTGCCCGGTTCCACCGTTCCGGCAGTTCACCAAACCACCCCGGATGCCGTAACCATCACGGCCCTTCGAAAGGATTGACAGTGACTCAGCTCATCACCACGGAACTGGTCGAGCTCGACCAGAACCTGGGCAACGCGCCCGAGGCGGTGATCCGGCATCTGGCAAGCAAGGTAGCTGCCGCCGGACGCGCAACAGAGGTTGAAGGCCTCTTCGCCGACGCCTTCGCCCGCGAACAGAAAACCGCCACGGGCATTCCCGGCGGCATTGCCATCCCGCACTGCCGCTCGGCCGCCGTCACGGAGCCCACCCTGGCCATGGCCCGCCTGGACCCGAAGGTGGACTTCGGCGCCAAGGACGGCCCGGCCGACCTCATCTTCTTCATCGCCGCCCCGGACGGAGCAGACCAGGCGCACCTGAAGCTGCTCTCCAAGCTGGCCCGCTCCCTGATCAAAAAGGACTTCACCGCAGCCCTGCGCGCCGCGTCCTCCCGGGAGGAAATCGTCGAGCTGGTGGACGGCGCCCTCGCCGACAAGCCGGCCGCCCATGCTGCCGCCGCCCCGGCGGAGGCAGCTGGATCGCTGAACTCAACCGGCCAGTCCGGGGCTTCGGCAGTGGCAGGTGCGGGCGCAGGTGCAGCGGCTGGTTCCTCCGGCCCCAGGCGCCTCGTTGCCGTGACGGCATGCCCCACCGGCATCGCCCACACCTACATGGCTGCCGACTCCCTCGTGGCCGCGGCCCAGGAAGCCGGCGTTGACCTGCAGGTGGAAACGCAGGGCTCCTCCGGCGCCAAGCCGCTGGACCCCGCCGTGATCGCTGCCGCCGACGCCGTGATCTTCGCGGTGGACGTGGACGTGCGCGGCAAGGAACGCTTCGCCGGCAAGCCGGTCATCAACGCCCCCGTCAAGCGCGGCATCGACGAGCCCGCCAAGATGGTCCAGGAAGCACTGGCCGCCGCGGACAACCCGAACGCCCGCCGCGTCCCGCACTTTGGTGCCGAGGAACAGGCCGAGCACGACGCCGAGGAAAAGGGCGAGCACATCGGCCAGAAGCTGAAGCGGGCACTCCTCACCGGCGTCAGCTACATGATTCCGTTCGTCGCCGGCGGCGGCCTGCTGATCGCCCTCGGCTTCCTGCTGGGTGGCTACGACATCACCGAAGTCGCGGACACGGTGGTTGTAGAGAACAACTTTGGCAACCTGCCCGAAGGTGGCCTGACCACCTATCTTGGCGCAGTGCTGTTCAAGATCGGCGCGCTGTCTATGGGATTCCTGGTCCCTGCACTGGCCGGCTACATCGCCTACGCCATTGCTGACCGGCCCGGCATCGCACCCGGTTTCGTTGCCGGTGCAGTCTCCGGCTTCATGGGTGCCGGCTTCCTCGGCGGCATCGTCGGCGGCCTGCTCGCCGGCTACATGGCCCACCTGATCGGGACCTGGCAGGTGCCGCGCTGGCTCCGCGGCCTGATGCCCGTGGTGATCATCCCGCTGCTCGCTTCCATCTTTGCCTCAGGACTGATGTTCCTGGTACTCGGCGGCCCCATCGCAGGCCTGACGCTGGCCCTCAACGGCTGGCTGTCCGGCATGACCGGCGCGTCCGCCGTCGTCCTGGGCATCATCCTCGGCCTCATGATGTGCTTTGACCTCGGTGGCCCGGTCAACAAGGTGGCTTACGCCTTTGCGGTGGCCGGCCTGAGCGCCGGCAGCGCCGACAACCAGGCGCCGTGGCAGATCATGGCAACCGTCATGGCTGCCGGCATGGTCCCGCCGCTGGCCATGGCCCTGGCCACGGTCCTGGACAAGAAACTCTTCAGCCTGGCCGAGCGTGAAAACGGCAAGGCGGCCTGGCTGCTGGGTGCGTCCTTCATCTCCGAAGGCGCCATCCCGTTCGCCGCGGCCGACCCGCTGCGCGTCATCCCCGCCAGCATGGTGGGCGGTGCCCTCACCGGCGCACTGTGCATGGCCTTCAACGTCACGTCGCAGGCACCCCACGGCGGCCTCTTCGTCTTCTTCGCCATCGGCAACCTGCTGATGTTCGTGATCTCGATCATCGCCGGAACCATCGTCAGCGCCCTGGCCGTGGTGGCCCTCAAACGCTGGGCAGCCCCCAAGACCGCTGCTACGGTGGAAACCGTTCCAGCAACGGTCTGATCCGGCCACTACCCATCCGGCGCTGAAGCACAGCAAGCCGAAAGACAAAAGGAGCAACAATGCCAGAACGCACCGCAACCGTCGCCAGCCGCGTGGGCCTGCACGCCCGCCCCGCCGCCATCTTTGCCGAGGCAGCCGGAGAGTTCGACCTGGACATCACCATCGCCCGTGAAGGCGAGCCGGCCGACGAGGCCATGGATGCCGCCAGCATCCTCTCCCTCATGAGCCTGGGCGCCTCCCACGGCGACGTGGTGGTCCTCCGCGCCGAAGGCGACGGCGCTGACACCGCGCTGGACCGCCTGGTCCAGATCCTGGAAACGGATCACGACGCCGAGTAGCAGCACCGCGTTGTGACAGCAGCG
>NZ_JARHXQ010000242.1:0-457 GCF_029222765.1 Arthrobacter sp. Cr_A7
GCTGTGGAACGCCTCAGCACCGCGCTTGACCGGATCGACGGTCTGACGGCCCAGATTGATCACCGCGCGGCCCCCACCGATAGCATCTGATGGAGCGGGCTCCCCATTCGGTCGCCCGGCGGGACGAACCACCGCACTGACGGCGGACCGACATTGAGGACAGTATTTTGGATGGAGTCTTAAAGGGCTTCTTTGTGGTGGGCGCGGTCATGCTGGTGGGCTACATCCTGGGCAAAACCAACGCCTTGGGCCCGCACGGCACAAAGGTGCTCTCCACCCTGACGTTCCTGGTGGGGCTGCCCAGCCTGATGTTCTCCCTGATCGCTTCCCGGCACATCTCCGACGTCCTCAGCACAACAGGCCTGATCTCGGTGGCCACGGCGGCAGCCATGATGGCCGTGTTCGCCATCATCGGCGCCATCGCCAGATGGGGCGTCCGCAGGACAACCATCGGAGC
>NZ_JARHXQ010000243.1:0-9776 GCF_029222765.1 Arthrobacter sp. Cr_A7
GCTTCCGCACGAGATACCGCCGAAGGACCGCTGACATGACCGTTCTGCCGATCACCATCTGGGGGGAACCCGTACTGCACCGCCGGGCTTCCGAAGTGGAAGTGTTCGACGACGAACTGCGCACCCTGATTGCCGACATGTTCGAAACCAACGACGCCGCCAACGGCGTAGGCCTTGCCGCCCCACAGATCGGGGTGGGCAAGAGGATCTTCGTGTACAAGTACGCCAACGACGACGACGCACCCCCCACAGGGGTGCTGGTCAACCCTGTCCTGACACTCTCCAAGATCTCCGGTGCGGTTCCTGATCCGGACGAAGAAGAAGAGGGATGCCTGTCTTTTCCAGGGGAAGTGTATCCCCTGAAACGCGCCGAATGGGCGCGGGTGGAAGGCTTTGACGGGTTCGGGCAGCCGGTGAAGTTCGAGGCCACGGGTTGGTTCGCCCGGGTCATCCAGCACGAGTTCGACCACCTTGACGGCAAGCTGTACGTCAACCGGCTGATGGACCGCTACGCCCGCAAGGCGATGAAGCAGGCCAAGAAGAACGGCTGGGGCGTGCCGGGGCTGACCTGGATGCCCGGGGTGGATCCGGACCCCTTCGGGCACTGACCGCTGCGGCCGGCGCCGGTCATTCCGCCGTGATGGTCTGCTGGCCGGGGCAGGATTCCAGCACCCGCTTCATGGCGTCCTTTTCCGCCTCTGTTACCCACAAGCTGTAGGCGGCTTTGACGGAAATCTGGCGCGCGACGTAGTGGCACCTGATTGACTTGTTCTTTGGAAGCCAGGTGGCGGCGTCGCCGGCGCCTTTTTGCTGGTTGGCGGGCCCATCGGCCGCGACCAGGTTCAGGGGATCGTTGGCGAGGCTTTGGCGCTGGCCGGGAGTAAGACGCTGGGCGCCCTTCTGCCAGGCGTCGGCAAGGGCCACCACATGGTCGATCTGCACTGCCCGGCTGCTTTCGGAGCCGCGGCGGAAGTCGACAAACCGGGCCGTGTAGGGCTCGTGGAAGCGTCCGGCCGCCACACTGCAGGAGGAATCCTTCGCGAAGATAACGTCGGCCAGGTCGCGGCGCAGGATGTCGTTGCGGGTATCACAGCCGTTCCGGTCAACGTCCAGCCAGGCTTGGCCAAAGGCCTCCCGGTCATAGGTGTCCTTGCCTGCCCGGCCCTTAACGGCCAGGCCCTCCAGGGCGTCGAGGGCGCGGCCTTCCGGAATTCGCTTGACCGGCACCACGGGCTTCATCCAGGCGGGATCGAAAACGGGCGCCTCGGCTGGGCCGGCCACGGCCGGTTCTGCAACCGCAAACTGGCCGGCCGTGAAGAACCAGAACAGGCCCGCCATCGTGGAAACGGCGGCAAGTGCGAGCAGCACCCACGCCTGGCGCGAACGGCGGCGGGCCCGCCGGTAGGCGGACCAGCTCACGGTCACGGGTTTCCTGCCCCTGGGTCAACATCACGCACCACAAGAGCCTAGGACAGCTGCACGGCCGCCCCCCTGTTTTTCCACAGTGTGGAGGGGAGGTGAGGGGGTCAGCCGGGGGCAGTCACTGCTCCCGCATCACTCTTCGGAGGTCTTCCTCCGCTATTGCCAGGAGTCCTTCAAGCTGGCGGACGCGGTCCTCGCCCACGTCTCCCGCTGCGTGTCCGGCGCGGGCGCCCTCAAGCAACCGGATGGCTTCCTTGTGGTTGGCTTTGGCGACGTCGAGGGCGTGCTCAAGGGTGGTCTCGTGCTGGAGCGTCGATTCTTTATCCATGGCACAAGTGTGGTCCCGTTTCCCGGCTGATTCCAGAGAACCAGCCGGGAAATGTGGGACCGGGGCGGGACTAGACCGCGATTGCCGCCAGGGCCGCCGCGGTTTCCTTCGCGGGGAACGACGGCGGGTTGACGCCTGCCATCTCTTCCATCACGCGGACAACCTGGCAGCTGTAGCCGAATTCGTTGTCGTACCAGACGTAGAGGACCAGGTTCTTGTCCGTAGACACCGTCGCGAGGCCGTCCACGATGCCGGCACGGCGGGAACCGACGAAGTCGGTGGAAACCACTTCGGGCGAGTCGATGTAGTCGATCTGCTTGCGCAGGTCCGAGTGCAGCGACATCTCGCGCAGGTAGTTGTTGACCTCGTCCTTGGTGGTTCCGTTTTCCAGGGTCAGGTTCAGGATGGCCAGGGAAACATCCGGGGTGGGGACGCGGATGGAGCTGCCGGTGAGCTTGCCGAGCAGCTCGGGCAGCGCCTTGGCCACGGCCTTGGCGGCACCGGTTTCGGTGATCACCATGTTCAGCGCGGCGGAGCGGCCGCGGCGGTCGCCCTTGTGGAAGTTGTCGATCAGGTTCTGGTCGTTGGTGAACGAGTGGACGGTCTCCACGTGGCCGTGGATCACGCCGAACTTGTCATTGATGGCCTTCAGCACCGGGGTGATGGCGTTGGTGGTGCAGGACGCCGCGGACACGATCTGGTCGGTGTCCTCAATGGTGCGGTGGTTGATGCCGTGGACGATGTTCTTCAGCTCGCCCTTGCCCGGAGCGGTCAGCAGGACCCGTGCAACACCTTTGCTCTGCAGGTGCTGGGACAGGCCTTCGGCGTCGCGCCAGCGGCCGGTGTTGTCCACCACGAGGGCGTTGTTGATGCCATAGACGGTGTAGTCGATGGTGGCGGGGTCGTTCGAGTAGATGACCTGCACCTGGACGCCGTTGGCGGTGATGGTGTTGGCTTCCTCGTCGATGCGGATGGTGCCTTCGAACGAGCCGTGGACTGAGTCGCGGCGCAGGAGGCTGGCGCGCTTTGAAAGGTCGTTGTCGGACCCGCGGCGGACCACGATGGCGCGCAGGCGCAGGCCGTGGCCGCCACCGGCCTTTTCGATGAGGAGGCGGGCCAGGAGCCGGCCGATCCGGCCGAAGCCGTACAGGACGACGTCGGTGCTGGTGCGGTCGTCGCCGCCGCGCTTGCCCACGATCTCGGCGAGCTCGGCACGCAGGAATTCCTCCAGTGTGAGGCCGTCGCCCTCTTCCTTGAACTTCTGGTTCAGCCGGGCGATGTCGATCGCGGCGGCCCCCAGCTCCAGCTGCGCCAGGGTGTTCAGCAGCGGGGCGGTCTCCTCCAGGAGCAGTTCGTCCTTGCTCATCCGGCGCGCAAAGCGGTGCGCCTTGAGGATGTTCATGGTGGACTTGTTGATCAGGCTCCGGCCATGGATGCTGGTCACCACGTTGTTCTCGCGGTACAGCCGGCCGATCACCGGAATCATGGCCTCGGCGAGGGCCTCCCGGCCCATCCACGTATCAAGACAAGAATCTGACGTCTGGCTCACAGAAATACCTTCCTCGGTTCAGCCGCATACGTCTTCGTACGCGAATGTCGGCCACCTGATGATGTCCAGGGGCACCCACGCCTGCAGGGTTCGGCCCCCAGGCGCGTGGATCGTGTGCAAAGAAAAACCGCCGGCTGCGAACGCAACTTTCGGCGGTAGAACCCCTACGTCCGGTATCCATTCTAAGTTGGCTGACTGCCAGGAACAGGCACGGGCCGCGTGAAATCACTCACACGTGACGTCAGTTATGGAGGGCTGAGTAGAAATTGAGGCTTGAGGAAAACACCACCCACGAGAAGTACGGCAGCACCAGCAGGCCCGCCGGTGCGCTGACCGGGCCGAACCGCAGGATCAGGAACACCAGGGACAACGCCAGTCCGCTGATCACCGCCAGGGCACCCCACAAGGCAGCCGTACCGAAAACGGGAAACAGGCCAAAAAACGTCAACGGCCACCCTGCGTTGAGCACCAGTTGGACCACATAGCCGGCCAAGGTGCCGCCGTGCAGCGCCCCCTTCCGCCAGACCAGCCAGGCGGCGACGGCAACACCGGCATAAAGCATCATCCACATGGACCGGAACATCCATCCCGGCGGCATCCACGGCGCCTTGACCGAGCCTGCAAACCAGCCGTTCGAGTTCAGGATGATGGGGATCGAGGCAAGGGCCCAGGCGGCAAGCGACAGGGCCAGGAAGCCCAGCAGGGCCAGTGCCTGCCGGCCGCGGCCGGGAGTCAGCACGCGCGGAGTGCCCGAGGGCGGTTGCGGATCAGTATTTGCGGGCACGGTTCAGGATCCCCAACAGAGCTTCCAAGGTCAAACGTCTTATATGGATGGGACAGCCGATACGCCGGGTTCTGTGCCTCCCCTTCCGTTGCCGGAAAGGGAGCGACGGCCATCCATCTACGAGTACCGTTGCCGGCACCCTCCAGCGGCCTACCCGGACACTCGGGCGGGCAGCCCTCAAACGTGTCCTGTCTGGCCTTGCTCCGGGTGGGGTTTACCTAGCCTTCCCGGTCACCCGGGAAGCTGGTGGTCTCTTACACCACCGTTTCACCCTTACCTGCTTCGTGCCGCTTTCAAACCGGCGCGACCCAGGCGGTCTGTTCTCTGTGGCACTTGCCTGCGGGTTACCCCGAGTGGGCGTTACCCACCACCCTGCCCTGCGGAGCCCGGACGTTCCTCGAGCCACTTGCGTGACGCGCGGCCGCCTGGCTGTCCCATCCGTCTCCAGTCTACCGGCGCGGGCCCACCATCATGGCGCCGGTAGTATCGGACGGTGCTGATTCTGCTTCCCCCCTCCGAAGGCAAGACACCCGCGGTCCGTGGTTCGGCCGTCGACTGGCATTCTTTGGGCTTTCCGGAACTCAACCCGTACCGGGCAAAAGTCCTGGAATCACTGGGCACGGTCAGCGCCCACGAGGACGCACTCGCGCTGCTGGGCGTGGGCACGTCGCTGCGGGACGACGTCGAGCGCAACACCCGGCTCCACGCGGAGCCGGCGGCTCCGGCGCACCGGATCTATTCCGGCGTCCTCTATGACGCGCTGGGCTACCAGAGCCTCACCCCCGCCCAGCGCCGGAAGGCGGAGGAGTCCGTGCTGGTGATCTCGGCGCTCTGGGGCGCCATCCGCTTTGGCGACAGCGTGCCCGCCTACCGCCTGTCGATGGGAACGGCACTGCCCGACGTCGGACGCCTCGCCCCGTTCTGGAAGCCGCTCCTGGCAGAGGCCCTTGGCGCAGTGGCTGAGGGGCACCTGCTGGTGGACTGCCGGTCCAGCACCTATGCCGCCGCGTGGGCCCCGCCGTCGGGCCGGACCGTCGCTGTCAATGTGTTCACGGAAACCGGCGGGGTGCGCAAGGTGGTCAGCCACTTCGCCAAGCACACCCGGGGTGAGCTGGCACGGCACCTGCTGGTACGCCGCGGGAAGGCCCCCGGCACGCCGGAGCAACTGCTCAAGGCCGCCCGGGAGAATTGGGAGGCGGAGTTGGTTGAGGGTTCAGCCCGTAAGCCGCACGCCCTGAACATCATCCTGCCCAACTAAGTCGCGCCAAGTGGCGTTTTGAACCCTCAGAACGACACTTAGCGCTACCCAGTTGGGTCAGGCCCACTCCTCCGAGCGGACCAGGATGGCGCCCGAGTCCGGGCAGAAGACGACGTCGTCGTCGGAGGCTGACTTGATCTCGGCGAGGTCGCCGGGGCTGAGCTTCATGCCCGAGGCTTCGGACGTCCCGTGGAACAGCCGCGCCGCACCTACGCCGCGCTTGGCCAGCGTCTTCTCGTAAACAGCAAGCAGCCCGGCGTCCAGCCCCTGCGCAAACTCCGTCCGTTTCGCCCGGACCTCGCCGGCTTCTGCGTCCACCGCGGCCAGGGCCTCATCAAGTTCCGCGCGGATGTTTCCGAAGGACCCCTGGATATCGTCCACGATCAGCTGCTGGGCCGCCTGCCGGGCACGGAGGGTGTCCAGCCGCTCCAGGACCTCCAGCTCCACGTCTTCCAGGTCCGAGCGGCGCTTGTTCAGCGAGGCAATGTCCTTCTGGAGTGCAACGAGGTCCTTGGACAGGCCCGTGCCGCTGTTGAGCCGCGCCTCATCCCGCTCGATGCGCGAGGCAACCTGTTCCACATCCGCTTCGGCGCGCTTCAGCTCGGCCTCGGCATCGTGGACTGCAACTTTGGCTGCCCCCAGCTCACCGCTGGCAACCGAAAGCGCGGCCTCCAGGTCCTTGATCCGGGGATCGCCCTCCAGCGAGCGGCGGCGGTTGGCGAGCGACTTCAGTTTGGCATCCAGCCCCTGCAGTTCGAGCAACTTCAACTGTTCCGCCGGTGCTGCCTTCGCCACTGTTACCTCCGCTTGATCCCTGCCGGCCGGAACCGGGCACCTGAACGGCGCTTCCTAGACTCTAGCGCTTAGCCCGGAGTGAGTATGAAGTCCCACGGATCGCTGTTGGTGGCACTGACCTGGATTTCGACGTCGTGGCCCTGGTCGGCGAGGACGTTGCCCAGGGCGGCCGCCGCGGCGGGCAGCCACAGCCATTCGCTGGCAAAGTGGGATACGTCCACCAGGTAGGGCCGGCCGTTTACTGCCGCCTCCCTGGCCTCGGACGCGGGATGGTGGCGGAGATCGGCCGTGACGTAAACGTCCGCATTGCTGGCCCGGACCTCGTTAAACAATGAGTCCCCCGCGCCGCCGCAGACCGCGATGCGCCGGACCAGGCCGTCCTTGTCACCGGAAACGCGCACTCCCCCGGCAACAGACGGCAGGATTCCGAAGACCCGGGCGGCAAAATCACCCAGGCTCATGGCATCGGCGAGGTCCCCGACCCGGCCGATGCCCTCTTCCGGCAGTCCGTTGGCGGCCACCGTGAGCGGGGCGACGTCCTGCAGCCCCAGTGCATCCGCCAGGACGTCGGATACACCCCCGACGGCGGAATCACCGTTGGTGTGCACGGTAAGGAGAGCCGTCCCCGACTCGATGAGGCGGTGCACGGCGCGGCCCTTCGCGGTAGTGGCAGCGACGGACGTAACACCCTTGAGCAGCAGCGGATGATGCGTGATGAGGAGTTCAGCCCCCCATTCCACGGCTTCCTCGATGACTTCGAGCGTGGGATCCACCGCGAACATCACCTTGGTAACCGGAGCGGAGGGGTGGCCGGCCACCAGGCCCACCTCGTCCCAGTTTTCCGCCAAGGATTCCGGCCACAGTTCCTCGACGGCCAGGAGCAACTCACCCAGCGTGGGAGCCTCCGCGGGGCCGGCCGCGGCCGGCTCGCCGGCGGGAGCGTCGCCGTCGGGATTCTTAGGGCCGGTAACGTCGGTGTCCACAGGTTCCATAGTCTTAGTTTTACCCCATAGCCCGGTACCGGCCGGCATACCTGGGCGGCGCCACGGCTGCCAGGGAATCATCCGGGGCCGTCAACCATTGAAGAGGTCATGAAAACTTTTGTTCTTGGCGGAGGCTGCTTCTGGTGCCTCGACGCCGTCTACCAGAAGACCAGGGGCGTCACCTCTGTGGTGTCCGGCTACACCGGCGGGCACGATCCGAACCCGGACTACTACTCGGTATGCAACGGCACCACCGGGCATGCCGAGGTTGTGGCGGTGACCTTCGACGAGGATATTGTTCCGGCGGACGTCATTCTGGACATGTTCTTTGCCCTGCACGACCCCACCACGCTGAACCGCCAGGGGTACGACGTGGGCACCCAGTACCGCTCATCCATGTTCTACGAGACCACTGAAGAAAAGATCCTGTTCGAGGAAGCCATCGAGCGGAACCAGGCGCTGTGGGCCCATCCGATCGTCACCGAGGTCAGCCGGCTGCCGCGCTTTTATGTCGCGGAGGAGTTCCACCAGAACTACTACGCCAAGCATCCCGAGCAGGGGTACTGCCAGGTGATCATCAACCCCAAGCTCGCGAAGGCAAGGAAATATTACTCTGCATGGCTTAACGCTTAGCCACGGTTACGCCGCCTCGTTAGGCTGACCTCAGTATTCACCCCTCAGAGATAGGCGTATGTACATGGCACGGATCTATGACGATGTAACGCAGCTGGTCGGCGGTACCCCGCTGGTCAAGCTCAACCGGCTCAGCGAGGGGCTGGACGCCACCGTTGCCGTGAAGCTTGAGTTCTACAACCCGGCCAACAGCGTCAAGGACCGCATCGGCGTGGCCATCGTCGACGCCGCCGAAAAGTCCGGCGCCCTGAAGCCGGGCGGCACCATCGTTGAAGGCACTTCCGGCAACACGGGCATCGCCCTGGCCATGGTGGGTGCTGCCCGCGGCTACAAGGTCATCCTGACCATGCCCGAGACCATGTCCACCGAGCGCCGGGTCATGCTGCGCGCTTTCGGTGCCGAGATCGTCCTGACCCCGGGCTCCGAGGGCATGCGCGGTGCCGTGGAGAAGGCCCAGGAGATCGTGGCCAACACGGAGAACTCCATCTGGGCGCAGCAGTTCGCCAACGAGGCCAACCCCGAGATCCACCGCAACACCACGGCCGAGGAAATCTGGACTGACACCGACGGCAAGGTGGACATCTTCGTCGCCGGCGTTGGCACCGGCGGAACCGTCACCGGCGTCGGACAGGTCCTCAAGGAGCGCAAGCCCGGCGTCCAGATCGTCGCCATCGAACCCAAGGACTCCGCGATCCTCAACGGCGGCGCCCCCGGCCCGCACAAGATCCAGGGCATCGGCGCCAACTTCGTGCCGGAGATCCTGGACACCAACGTGTACGACGAGGTCCTGGACGCCACCCTGGAAGACTCCGTCCGGGTGGCACGCGAGCTCGGCGTCAAGGAAGGCATCCTTGGCGGCATCTCCTCGGGCGCCATCGTCTGGGGCGCACTGGAGCTGGCAAAGCGCCCCGAGAATGCGGGCAAGCTGATCGTTGCCGTCGTCTGCGACTTTGGTGAGCGTTACATCTCCACCGTGCTCTATGACGACATCCGCGGCTGATTAAGCCGTCTGTCGCCCCGTTTCCTGTAGAAAGAACTTTGTGGGCTTTTTCGCAAGACTAAAGGAAGACCTCGAGGCCGCCCGGTCCCACGACCCGGCGGCCCGGGGTTCTTTCGAGAACTTTTTCGCTTACTCCGGCCTGCATGCCATCTGGATCCACCGGCTGACGCACCGCCTCTGGCAGAATCCCGGCCTGCGCTTCCCGGCGCGGCTGCTCTCCCAGCTGGGCAGGTTCGTGACCGGCATCGAGATCCACCCAGGTGCCACGATCGGCCGCCGCTTCTTCATCGACCACGGCATGGGTGTGGTCATTGGAGAGACTGCCGAGATCGGCGAGGACGTCATGATGTATCACGGCGTGACCCTTGGCGGACGCTCACTGGCACGGATCAAACGCCACCCCACCATCGGGGACCGTGTGACCATCGGGGCCGGGGCCAAGATCCTCGGTCCGATCACCATCGGCGAGGACAGTGCCGTGGGCGCCAACGCCGTCGTGGTCAAGGACGCCCCGCCTGAATCCATCGTGACCGGCGTTCCCGCCAAGTGGCGCCACCGCGATGCCCAGCGGGAGACCAAGCCCGCCGTGGACCCGGCTGAATACGAGATTGAATACCATCTCTGACCCTCAGCCGGCTCCGATGCGTTCCAGCACCACCTTTACAGCGGCGTCGTAGAGCCGGTCCGGCAGGATCCGGCGCAGCGCCAAGATAGCTTTGGCTCCGCTGCCCACCGGGTAGCGGGTCCTGGGCCGGGCGGAACGGGCGGCATGCAGCCGGCTTCCGCACTGACCTTAGGCCGCGTGGATGTCCTGGCCCTGTTGGTGGACGCCAGCGCCCCCGCATTTCCCGTGCTAACCAGCACGTCGATCCGTCCCCTTTCCGCCAGGACGCGTGACCCCCGGGCGGCTTCAGCGGGTCCATCCGGTCCACCCGTGGGGCACCGGCGTAGACGCTGGATCCATTGCCGGCCGGTTTCCTTGCCGCCTCAAACCGATCCCGGCGGATGCGCCGGTGACGATTGC
>NZ_JARHXQ010000244.1:0-3009 GCF_029222765.1 Arthrobacter sp. Cr_A7
GCTTTAACACTTTTCGCCAGCGGCCCAATACCTTGCAACTGAAGAAATATCTTGCATTATGAGCTGCATCCCATAATATGGGTTTAGCGATGTGGCCCTCCTCACGATGCCCATCTGTTCCCAAGCCTTCGATGTGGAAGGCCCAACGATCGGATTCCCCCTCATGTCAGACATAGCCGTCCTTATCAACACGGCCGTGGCAGTCCTTGCCGCCGTCGTGCTGATCGTCCGTTTTAGAGTCAACCCCGTCATCGCCTTGGTCATCGGCTCGGTCTACCTGGGCCTCGCTGTTGGCCTCGGCGTCGAAAAGACCGTCGAAACCATCACCTCCGGATTCGGTGAAATCATGGTGGAAGTGGGCCTGCTGATAGCCTTCGGCGTGCTGATGGGCTCCATCCTCAATCAAAGCGGAGCCATCCGCCGGCTGGTGGAACTGTTGCTGAGCACTTTCGGCCCCAAACGGCTGCCCTACACCATGGGCCTGGCCATCGGAACTGTCCTGCAATCTATTTTCCTTGACGTCCTGCTCGTCATCTCCGCACCCCTGGCCCGCAAGCTCGCGCCGAAGATCGGCAAGCTGGGCACGGCACGGATGGCGACCGCCATGGCCATCGCCCTCGAATGCGGCATTGTCTTCATGGTTCCCGGCGTCGCATCCCTCGCCCTGGCAGGCCTCCTGAACGTGCCCCTGGGCAAAATGTTGCTGTTCGGCCTCCTGCTGGTGGTCCCCACCATCATCATCTCCATTGCCATCATGACGTTCCTCTTCCGCCGCGGCTTCTGGAACGAAGAGAAGGATGAAGACCACACTTTCGTGGCAGAGGAAGACCGTGAAGGGGAAGACGACGACGAGGATGCCACAGCCGCAGGCCACTCCACCCAGACTCCACAGCGGAACTCGGGCAAGGAAGCTGCGGACCTGCAACCCAGCACCGTGGCACTGGCCAAGCGGGGCAAAAAGGAATTCCCCCTGCTGCTCCTCTTCGCCCCGCTTCTGACGTCACTGCTCCTGATCGGGGCCGGCGCCATCCTGCAGATCCTCGAAATCGAGCTGCCCTGGCTCCAGCTGCTTGGCGAACCTGTCATTGCCCTGCTCATCGGCCTGATCGGCACCTGCCTCGTCACCCGCTCCGCCATCGGCCAGTCGCGCGTTGAAGAAGCGATCACCATTGGCTTCAAGGAAAGCGGCCAAATCCTGATCCTGACCGGCGTCGGCGGATCCCTCGCCGCAACCGTCGCCGCAGCAGGTCTCGGCGACATCCTGGGCGGGTTCTTCTCCGCCAGCACGGTTGCCCCGCTCCTGGTGGTCTGGGCCATCGCCGCCGTACTCCACATCGCCGTCGGTTCCGTCACCCTATCTGCCATCACCGCGGCCGGACTGCTGGCACCAATCGCTCCGGCCATCGGGCTGGACCCCGTGCTCCTGGCATTGGCCGCCGGCGCCGGTTCCCTGTTTATGGTTCACGTCACTAGCAACACCTTCTGGCTCCTGCAGTCACTGCTGGGCCAGAGCGTGCGGGGCGCACTGAAATCGGTGACCGTCGGCGTCTCGGTGGCCTCCGTCGTCGCGATTCTCCTGATCCTGCCCATGAGCCTGCTGTTCTGACCGGCCCGTTACCCCCCGCCAAGACACGCGCCAACGAAAGAAGAACCCCATGAAACCGACACACATCGCGCCCCTGGATGGGGTACGCGTCCTTGAGCTAGGCAACTACATTGCTGCGCCAACCGCGGGCCGGCTGCTCGCCGATTTCGGCGCGGAAGTCATCAAGGTTGAACGCCCCGGCACCGGCGACGAGCTGCGCAACTGGCGCCTCCACAAGGGCGACACCTCCATGCTGTACCGGACCATCAACCGCAACAAGAAGTCGGTAGTGCTGGACCTCCGGACCGAGGCAGGCAAACGGGCAGTCCTCGCGCTCGCCGCCAAGTCGGACATCCTGCTGGAAAACTTCAGGCCCGGCACGCTGGAACGGTGGGGCCTCGGACCCGACGTCCTCAACCAGGCGAACCCGGATCTCATCATCACCCGCATCTCCGCTTTTGGGCAGACGGGCCCCCTTTCCGAGCGGCCCGGTTTTGCCGCCGTCGCCGAAGCCTATGGCGGGTTCCGTAACCTCGTGGGAGATCCGGACCGCGCACCCGTCCGGGTGGGCGTCTCGATTGGAGACTCGATCGCGGGTCTCTACGCCGCCTTCGGCTCCATGATGAGCCTCTACCAAAGGGAAGCACGACGGCGGGACTCGGCCGGTGCCGCACCGCTCACCGAGCGGATCATCGACGTCGCCCTGAACGAGGCCATGTTCTCCATGATGGAATCCCTGATTCCCGACTACCAGGCCTACGGCGTGGACCGCCAGCGGGTCGGCGGCCGGATGGAAGGGATCGCACCCTCCAACGCCTACGTCTGCAAGGACGGCGCCAGCATCGTGGTGGCCGGCAACGGAGACTCGATCTACCAGCGGTACATGGACACCATCGGCCGGCCCGACCTTGCAGCCGACCCGGCCCTGCAAACCAACGCCGGCCGTTGGGAGCGGCGTGAGGAACTGGACCAGGCCATCGGAAATTGGACGGCGAAGCTGAACGCCGCCGATGCCCTTGCAGCCCTGGATGCCGCCGGCGTTCCGGCCGGTCCCATCTACACGGCCGCGGACATCAGCACCGACAGCCAGTACGAAGCCCGCAACATGATTCAAAAGTTCGATGTCTCCACCGGCGAAGAGATCCTGCCCGGCGTGGGCTTCCCCGGCATCGTCCCAGTGATCGGCGACCAGTCGCTTCCCATCCGGAACCTGGGACCGGACCTGGGCGAAAACACCGAAGAAATCCTCAGCGGGCTCCTCAACATGGACCCCGCCAAGATCAGTGCGGCTTCCGGCCGCGAGGAGGCACTCCAGCCATGAACCATAACCACAGCGACCTCGCCGCAACTTTGGGAAATACCATCCTGCGGGACGTGACCCTGCGCGACGGGCTCCAGCTCACCGGCAAGCTTCTCTCCACCGA
>NZ_JARHXQ010000245.1:0-2207 GCF_029222765.1 Arthrobacter sp. Cr_A7
GGAACCGGCTGATTGCCGCCCTGTCTGCCGTAACCGTCGTGGTGGAGGCCCGCTGGCGCTCCGGGGCACTTAACACTGCCCACCACGCCGAAACGCTGGGCCGTGCCGTCGGAGCCGTTCCCGGATCGGTGCACAGTGCCAACTCGGCGGGCTGCCACCGGCTGCTGCGGGACGGGGGAGCGGTGTGTGTCACTGATGCTGCAGAAGTGGCGGAGCTGGCATCACCAAGCGGTGCAGCGCTGCCGGAACAACGGCCGGGACGCGCCCAGGTCCAGGATGGGCTCACCCTGGAGGACCTGATCCTCCTGGATGCGCTGCCGCTGCGCTCCACCACCTCTGTCGAGAAACTGTCTGCAGTCGCCGGCCTGGGTGTCGAATCGGTGCGCGCCGGGCTCGGCCGCCTGGGATTGCTCGGGCTGGCAGTTTCGGAACGGGGCGGCTGGAAACGCGGCAAGGCATCAGCGTGATTGGGCACCAATGCTGTGCAGCGGCCTGGCCGTGTCAGCCGGCGGTTCGCCGGCCAAAACTGAGACAGTAGGAGAGTGGATCATGAGGAATTGCCCGCGGAGCTCGAGGAAGCACTGGATGCGTTCGCCGGTTATCTGTCAGGGGAGCGGGCCCTGTCGGCCCACACCCGGCGGGCGTACCTGGGTGACCTGCGGAGCCTCCTGGCCTACGCAGCAACCGAAGGTGCCGCCGGACTCAAGGACCTCGAGTTGGGGACGCTCCGCCGCTGGCTGGGGGTGCAAAGCCAGGCAGGTGCCGCACGGGCAACCCTTGCCCGCCGGTCCGCCACCGTAAGGTCGTTCACGGCCTGGGCGCTGCGCGAGGAGCGGATCGCAGCCGATCCCGCCCTCAGGCTGAAGGCGCCCAAACGTGAAAAATCCCTGCCCGGCGTCCTGCAGACTTCCCAGCTCACCCGTCTGCTGGCAAAGATGGAGGAAGCGGCAGCCGACGGTGAACCCATGGCAGTCCGCGACCGCGCCATCGTGGAACTCCTCTATGCCACAGGCGTACGCGTGGGTGAACTGGCAGGCCTCGACATCGATGACCTGGACCCGGACCGCCGGACACTGCGGGTCATCGGCAAGGGCAACAAGGAACGGACGGTGCCGTTCGGTGTTCCGGCTGCTGTCGCGGTGGATGACTGGCTGCGGCGGGGCCGGCCGCTGCTGGCCAGGGACACCAGTGGTCCGGCACTCTTCCTTGGTGCCCGCGGGGGACGGGTGGACCAGCGGCAGGTCCGGGCTTTGGTGAACAGCCTCTTCGGGTCACTGGGGGACACCTCGGCATCCGGACCACACGCCCTCCGCCACTCCGCAGCCACGCATCTCCTTGACGGTGGCGCGGACCTTCGAGCGGTCCAGGAAATCCTGGGACACAGCAGCCTCGCCACCACCCAGATCTACACCCATGTTTCGGTGGACCGGCTGCGCAAAAGCTACCAGCAGGCACACCCCCGGGCATGAGTGACAGTGTGGGTAATCGCACTGGCGTAATTCGGCGGGGTACGGCACAATAAGAGTCACGTCCGGCAACTTTCAAGTGACGCTTGAAGCTCATGAGGCTTTACGCGGCGCGGCAAGTCCGGACACAGCTTAATCCGATACATCTGAATAACCGGGCAGGCAACTCCCGCAGGAAAAGGCACAGCAGTTCCATCCAGGCAGAGGTCGTTGGGGAAGACGTACCTAGAGCTATGGAGGATGGAATGTCTGTTGCAATGACCCGTGGTGTGCTGTTTGTTCACTCGGCCCCTACGGCCCTGTGCCCTCATGTTGAGTGGGCCATTGGCTCCGTCGTGGACAAACGGACGGACCTTGAGTGGACCCCTCAACCTGCCGCGCCCGGAATGTTCCGTGCCGAGCTGTCCTGGACCGGGACCCCCGGGACGGGAGCCAAACTGGCGTCCTCGCTCCGCGGCTGGGCGCATCTGCGCTTCGAGGTCACGGAAGAACCGAGCCAGGGTGTGGACGGCGGCCGCTGGTCCCATACCCCCGAACTCGGTATTTTCCATGCGGTCACCGACGTGCATGGCAACATCATGGTGTCCGAGGACCGGATCCGCTACGCGTACGAGTCCGGAGCAGGCGATCCCGCAGCGGTCTACCACGAGCTGTCGCTCGCACTGGGCGAGGCCTGGGACGAGGAACTTGAGCCCTTCCGGCACGCCGCCGAAGGCGCTCCCGTGCGCTGGCTCCACCAGG
>NZ_JARHXQ010000246.1:0-23715 GCF_029222765.1 Arthrobacter sp. Cr_A7
GGACATCGACGCCCAGGTCCTGGCCGCCGTCCTGGAACTCATTGACGACAAGCAGGACGTGACCGCGGCGCGGATCGTGGAGCGCAGCGGAGTCAGCCGTGCCGCCCTGTACCGGCGGTGGCCCTCGCTGACCACCCTCATCGCTGCCGCACTCGACGTGGGGCGTGAAATGCCTCCCGCGATACCTGCTGACGGAAACCTGCGGGACGCCATCCTCGAAACCCTGCTGGGCGCCACAGCCGGGACCGGGCCGGTGGACTACCCCGACGAGCGGTTCCGGCAGAGGATCCGGCTGGCCATGGCGGACCGTGAACTGCAAAAGGCGTACTGGACCTCCCACGTTTCGCGGCGGCGGGCACCCATCGAGAATGCGCTCCGCACCGGCATCGAGCGGGGCGAACTCCGGGCCGACCTCGATCCGGAAGCCTGTTTCGATCTCATCGCCGGCGTGTTCTACTACCAGCTGGTGGTCCGCGGCGATCACCTCGACGACGGGAATACCAGGGCCCGCTGCCGGTCCGCCCTGGACGTGGCCTGGCGGGGCATGGTGTCCGGCGGCCAGCCGGGCACCTCCCCCTTCGGCGGCTAGATCGGGTTGTTGCTGTCGTCCCGCTTGTCGGGGTCCTGGCCGTCCCCGTAGCCGGTGGCCGAGGCCAGTCCGCCAACCTGCTGGCCGGCATTGGTCTGGCCGGGCAGGAAGTGTCCGTCCGGGGAGGCTGCCTGTTCCTCCCCGGACCCGGGTGCGATGTCCTCGCGCAGATGCTCGTCAGCGGGAAGATCCTGGTTGCCGGGGGTTTCCTTGTCGCTCATCACTCCAGCGAATCACCCTCTTGCGTTGACGGCAACCACCGGCCATGATGCCCCGGCTACTTTTCGACGAGGGTGAGGACGTCGTAGGTGGCCACGATCTCGTCGTTCTGGTTGGTGAGGACGGCATCCCAGGCCACCTCACCGTACTCGTCGGTTTCGCGCGGAGTGATCCTTTTGGCCGTGAGGGTCACCCGGATGGAATCGCCGGCGGCCACCGGAGTGATGAAGCGCAGGTTCTCCAGGCCATAGTTGGCCAGGACGGGCCCCGGCGCGGGCTCCACGAACAGTCCCGCACCCCAGGCGAGCAGCAGGTAGCCGTGGGCCACGATGCCGGGGAAAAACGGGTTGGCCTCCGCGGCCTCGTGGTTGGTGTGGGCGTAGAACGTGTCTCCGGTTGAGTTGGCGAACGCCGTGATGTCCTCCAGCGTGACCTGCCGTAGGTCGGAGCGGACGGCGTCGCCGATGCGCAGCGTCTCCAGGGATTTCCGGAACGGGTGCGTTCCTTCCGTCTCAACGGTGAAGTGCCGGTCTGCCCCGGCATGCCAGACGCCGGTGATTGCTGTAAGCATGTTCGGCGACCCCTGGATGGCGGTGCGCTGCATGTGGTGCATGACGGACCGGATGCCGCCCAGCTCCTCGCCGCCGCCGGCCCGTCCGGGACCGCCGTGGACCAAGTGCGGGACTGGTGAGCCGTGGCCGGTGGAGCTCCTGGCGTCCTCGCGGTTGAGCATCAGCACGCGTCCGTGGTGTGCGGCGATGCCGGTCACGAGTTCGCGGGCAACGTCAGGATCGTTGGTGCACACCGTGGCCACCAGGGAGCCGCTGCCGCGCGCGGCGAGGCGGACGGCGTCGGCGGTGTCCTTGTACCCGATCACGGACGAGACGGGCCCGAACGCCTCCAGCGAGTGGACTTCCTCCGCCTCGGGGTTGTTCCAGTTCAGCAGGACCGGCGCCATGAACGCGCCGCCGTCCACCTGCCCGGTGGAACCGTCCACAGAGGTGACCGACGGCGAATCAAGCGTTCCGTACGCAAGCTCACCGCCGGCGTCGAGCATTGACTGCACGGCCGCGCGGACGTCCTTAAGCTGTTCCACAGAGGCCAAGGCGCCCATGGTGACGCCGTCCGCGCGGGGGTCACCCAGCACCACGCGTTCGGTGAGCCGCTGACCGATGGCCTTGCTGACCGCGGAAACCAGCGCTTCGGGAACGATGGCCCGGCGGATGGCGGTGCATTTCTGGCCCGCCTTGGCCGTCATTTCGGTGACAACAGACCGGACAAAAGCATCGAATTCGGGCGTGCCTTCCACGGCGTCGGGGCCCAGGATGGCCGCGTTCAGGGAGTCGGTTTCCGAGGTGAAGCGGACGCCGCCCTGGACCACGTTGGGGTGGGACTTCAGGGACAGGGCCGTGGACGCAGAACCGGTGAAGGCCACCAGGTCGCGGTAGTCCAGCACGTCCAGCAGGCCGCGGACGGAACCGGAGATCAGCTGCAGCGAGCCCTTGGGCAGGATGTTGGATTCGACGATGGCCTTGACCACGGCCGCGGCGACATAGCCGGTGGGTGTTGCAGGCTTGACGATGGTGGGTACGCCGGCCAGGAAAGCGGGCGCGAATTTCTCCAGCATGCCCCAGACCGGGAAGTTGAAGGCGTTGATCTGCACGGCCACGCCGGGAATGCGGGTGTAGATGTGCTCGCCGGCGAAGGAGCCGTCCTTGGACAGCACCTCCATGGGCCCGTCCACCACCACCTGCGAGTTGGGCAGTTCGCGCCGGCCCTTGGAACCGAAGGTGAACAGGACGCCGATGCCGCCGTCGATATCGATCAGGTTGTCGATCTTGGTGGCGCCGGTCTGTGCAGAGAAAGCGTAGAAGTGTTCCCGCCGGGCGTGCAGGTACTGCGCCAGTTCCTTGAGCTTCAGGGCGCGCTGGTGGAAGGTGAACTCGCCCAGTTCCGCCTGGCCCGTGGTGCGGCCGTACTCCACGACGGCGGCCAGGTCCAGCCCTTCCGTGCTCACCTTGGCCAGGATTTCCCCGGTGCTGGCGTCACGGACAGGCACGGCTGACGCTGTTGATCCGGCGTCGGGCGTCCACCAGGAATCCATGATGAAGCTGGGCACTGTTTCCACGGTGTCGAGCGTGGCGTGGGGAGCTGTGGCAGTGGTGGTCATCGTTGACGGTCCTTCCAACAAGGGGGCAGGAAACGGCATCCGATCATTACTGACCGTCCGTTCGGTAATATAAGTACCTTACATGAATGTGCCGCCGTGCACACTAGAACGGACCACACCATCACGCTGCACACTGGAAGCACATCAGCCCCGAAGGAGAGCACATGAACGCCGCATCCCCGAACGAATCAGACACCGAGGCAAGTCCCGCCGCGGAGCATGAGCTGTGGAAGATCCACCTCGGCGAGCTGGACGAGAAGATGGGTGTCAAGATCGTCGAAGAGTCGGTGGAGCGCGTGGTGGCTACCATGCCGGTGGAGGGAAACAGGCAGTCCTTCGGTCTACTGCATGGCGGGGCGTCGCTGGCTGTCGGCGAGGCTGTGGGTTCCTGGGCGGCGGTTATCCATGCGAGCACCATGGGCAAGACCGCCGTCGGGGTGGACGTCTCCGCCACCCACCACCGCTCCGCCCGCGAGGGACAGGTGACCATCACGGCCACGCCCATCCACCTGGGCGGCACGCTCACTACGCACGAAGTGGTTATCGCCAACGAAGCCGGGCAGCGGCTCTGCACCATGCGTATCACCAACCTGCTGATGCGGCGCCATAAGTAGCCGCACCTGTGGTTGAGACTGTCGAGACCTACCCGTTGCGCTTCCTGCGCCTGACCAGTGCCATCAGGACGCCCCCGACGGCGATCGCTGCCGCGGCAGCAACGGCAGCCGGCAGCAGCGCCGACGAACCGGTGAAGGCCAGGTAGCCGGCACCCGCCGGGGCACGTGAGCCGTTTCCTGTGTTGGCGAGATCAGCCGGAGGCGTGCTGGCAGAGGGAGGTACGCCGACGGCGGGGGCGCCGTCCGAAGGATGTACCGGCGCCGCCGGGGCCGCGTCAGCCGGGGCAGGTGCAGCCGGAACGGATGCGGGGTTTGTCGGCGCTGAGTCGGCGGGAGCAGGTGCCGGATCAGCCGGAGCGGGTGCTGGGTCAGCCGGCGCCGCCGGGGCCGGGTCAGCCGGAACGGGAGCCGGGTCAGCCGGAACGGGAGCCGGGTCAGCCGGAACGGGAGCCGGGTCAGCCGGAGCGGGTGCGGGGGCAGGCGCCGCCGGGGCAGGGTCAGCCGGAACGGGAGCAGGCTGGGGGGCGGGGTCAGCGGGAGCCGGCGGTCCCGGATCGACTGGCGCCGGCGGCTTCGGATCGGACGGTTCAGCCAGCGCAAACTCAAAGCTGTTTGTCCCGGAAACACTGAACCCATTCACAGTTTCCGCGGTGAACCGAAGCGCCTCATCGCCGTCAGGCGCCGGGAAGCTCCAGTTTCCTGCGGGATCAACCTGGACTTCGAAAGGATCCTCTCCGTCCAGCGTGATCCGGACTTTCGACCCCGCGGCGACGGCGGACGCGGGAGCCGCAGGAACCGTCCCGGTGACGCGCTGCCCCGGCTCATAAGTAGCGCCAGGCGCAGGCGTGGTGACGGTGGGCTTGTTGAGGAAGAGTTCCAGCTCATAGCCGGGCAGGACGGCCAGGCTGTCCCTGAGGGTTGCGGCGATAGCCATGTTTTGGATGACGTTGCCGTTTTCGTCAGGGGTATCCCCTGCCGCATGTGTCCCCACCGCGTAGTTGCCGCTGATGTAGGGGCCGCCGGAGTCACCACCGCTGGACTGCACGGCGTAGGAGAGGAAGCCGCGGAAGGCGCGAAGATCTGTGGGGTCGGCCGCGTAGCCGGGGCCTGGAACAACAAAGATGCCCACAGCGTCGATCGTCCCGCAGGACCAGAAGGACGACCGCCCGGACCGGCACACCGGCATTCCCGCCACTGGATCCGCGCTGCCGATGATCTTCACGTCGGGACCGGGCTCGGACTGGTTGCCCCAGGTACTGGCCGCCGGCAGCGGGTCAATGTCCGGTCGCAGGGACTCGATCACGGAGATGTCGGTGCCCACGTTCCCGGGATTATCCGGGTCCAGCGGATTTTCGATGATGCGGGAATTGCCCGGGCCACCGTACTGGCTGAACCCAAACCTGCCCAGCAGCCCTACCTGGTTGAACTGGAACTCCAGGGTCGCCGTTTCGGCTGCACCATCCGACGCGCAGTGTCCCGCGGAGAGGACGGCGGGCAGGCCGGCGGGGTCGAAGGCAGAGAAGCCGGTGGAGCAGATCCAGCCGGTGTCGGCAATGTAGCCGACTCCCCCGGGAACGTCAGCTTCAGGTGCAAGGGAAGCGCCGCCGTCGAGCTCCACGTTGGCGTACCGTGCCACGAACTCCGCGGGCGACACCTTTCCGGAACCGGCGGCCGGAGCACTGGCGCGCGCGTCCGACGTCGATTCCGGTGTGTTGATGCCGCCGGTCCGGATGACAAATTTGCCGTCGGAGGCCACCACGGACTGCAGGCCTTGGGGGCCCACCTCGCGCAGGTACGCCTGGAACAGTTGGTCGGCGCTCACCGCGAGCTCTGCACCTTCGGTGGAGCGGGACTCCGGCGAAACGCCAGCACCGGGTTGCCCAGCCGCCGCTGCCGGCGCAGGTGAGGCCGCAGGGGCCGGCGCTTCAAGGGCCAGTTCAGGGATCGTGACGGCAAGGGTCGCCACCTTCTCGAGCAGCTCTGCTCCCGACCCCGAGACCACAATCTGCCTGGCTTCCAGCCTGATGCCGGTGTATCCCGGCACATCCCGCAAATGCGCTGCCGCGTCGGCGGCTTTGGCGCCCAATTCTCCGGCGGCGGTGAACTCCTCCGGGGTAAGCCCGAGGTCGCGCTGCACAGCCTCGGCAAGCGCACGCTCCGACAGGCCGGAGCCCGAGGCGTCCGGACCGTCGGTGGTGGCACCGGCAGGCTGGCCGGTTGCGGGTTCGCCCGTTCCCCAAGCCGGCGCGGCCACATAGGCGGACGACGCCAAAACCCCGGCGACGGCGCCCAGCGAGAGGAACCGCCGGAGGTTGCCTGCCCTCATCGCGCCACTCCTGCTCCGCACAGTGACAGGACGGCCTCCAGCTCATGGGAAGCCAGGCCGTTCCGCAGGAGGAAGTTCCGCGTGTCAAGGGTGCGTACGAAGTCCACCACCGCCAGGCCGCGCTGCTCCAGCAGGGGTTCCAGCTCGGCGTCCTCCACATACCGTTCCCGATCGTGGGGCGGGCCGTGGGTGCGGTAGCGCTCATTGATGCCGCGGGCCGCCCGACGGTAGCCCTCCGCGATGTCCTGGTCGGAGTCCCCTGCCAGGTCCTGCACCATGGCGGCGACCATGCCGCTGCGGTCGCGGCCGGCCGCGCAGTGCAGCACTACGTCGCCACGGCCTGCTGCCGCGGCCAAGGCCTGGAAGACACCGACGAGCTTTTCCGGGAAGATCCGGGCATTGTCGGCGTAGTACGCGGGGTCGTTGAGGTAGGGGCCAGTGACGGCGGTCAGGCGCGGATCGCCCGGCTCCTCGGTGGGCGCGGCGACCACTGCCATGCCCTGCAAGGCCGCCCGGGAGACGACGGGATCGGTGTCCCGGCGCCGCGCTTCCGCTGCGTTCCGAAGGTCAAGAACGGTGCGGATGCCGGCGTTGTACGCCTGTTGCCAGCCCGCCTCCGTCAGCCATTCCCGGCGTCCCATCCGATAGACCCCGCCGGCCACGTGCCAAGCGTTGACAGCGCCATCCCAGTCCATGGACCTGCCCGGTTTGCTCATTCGGACAGCTAATCACATCAGTCACAGGAGCCGCACGTCACAAACAGGTACACGTTCGCAAAGATGAGTACGTGGGCCCGGTGACCGGCGCGGAGGGTAAGCGTACTCTGGCTCCTAGATGATGCCTGAGCCCACAGTTGATGTTCAAAGGAGAACCCCAATGGGAAACACAGCAGTACGACGGCGTCGCGCAGGTTTTGCAGCCGGCATCGCCAGCCTGGCAATGGCACTTGGCTTTACCGCCATCCCGGCCGATGCCGCGCCGCCTCCCCAGCTGGACTACGTTGCGCTCGGGGACTCTTATGCGTCTGGCCACGGCGCGGTTCCCTACACAGACCTCAAATGTTTCGTGAGCCAAAAGGGATATCCTGCCATCGCGGACAAACTCCGGGGCGTACAGCTGACAGCCAACGCCGCGTGCTCTGGATGGACCATGGACCTGGTCTTGGCCAATCTTCCCGTCGCTGCTCTTGAGGAAGCGGAAATTGTCACGCTCACCGTAGGGGCGAACGATTTGAACTCCACCAGCCTCCTGTTCGCATGCCTTCCAGCGCCGACATCCGATGAATGCATCGCCGAGCGGAAGCGTGTGACGGACATGCTGACGGACGGAAGCTTTGCAACGGAACTGGTGCATCTGGTGACTACAATCCATGCGATCGCACCTGACGCGAAGATTGTCCTCACGGGATACCCCTTACCCTTGGATCCAAGTCACCCCTTAGCTGCCGAAGTGAATTCCTTGGCTGGTGCACTTAATGCCGTGATTGCCGGCGTCGCTAATTTCACCAATGCCCAGTTCGACGATGTCCAGTACGTGGATGTCACGGGCGCCTTCGCCGGACATGGGGTGGGGTCAGCTGACCCATGGATCAACTTTAACCCGGAAAACCTGCGGGATCCTGCGAACTTCCATCCCACCGGAGAAGGCTACCGGCACGGTTACTTTGCCTCGTTGGTCAGCCAGGATGCATTCGTCCTGAGGTAAAAGCATCACAGCCTTGCCAGACAGCCCTACCCGCGCCGGGCCAGCCGGTACTCCAGCCCGGCGCGGACCATGGGCCACTCGTGCTCGAGGATGGAGAACACGACGGTGTCCCGCAGGAGTCCGTCGCGGGTTCGGGAGTGGTTGCGCAGGACGCCGTCCTGCTTTGCCCCAAGCCGGGCGATAGCCTCCCGTGACTGGTGGTTGAGCCAGTGCGTGCGGAACTCGACCGCCGGGCAGCCGATGGTTTCGAACGCGTGCCGCAGCAGCAGAAGCTTGGAATCCGGGTTGGTCCCGGTCCCTTGCTCGGACGCGGCGTTCCAGGTGGAGCCGATCTCCACCCGGGGCGTGCCGGCGTCGATGTTCATGTAGGTGGTCATGCCGATGATCCTGCCCGGGTCGCCGGTGGCAGGGTCGATCAGCCTGGTGGTGAACGGCAGCATGGAGCCCTCCTCCTGCAGCGCGAGCCGCCGCCGGATTTCGGCAGCCATCTCTTCCGGCGCTGGAACGGACGTGTACCAAAGCTTCCACAGTTCGCCGTCCTTGGCGGCCTCGACCAGGCCGTCGTGGTGTCCGGCAGCCAGAGGCTCGAGGATTACATGGCGCCCGGTCAGGGTAAGGGGTTCAAGGAAAGTCACTGCACCAGCCTAGGCCCCGCAATCAGGGCCGGTTACGCTGGGGGCAGCACCAGGACGACGAGCAAGGGAGTTGACGTGTCAGGAACCAACCCGGATCCGGAGGACGACAAGATCACAGGCCTGGAACCGGGCGGCGGAGTCCCTCCCGGCGAAACTCCTCCAGGTGAAGGTTCGGTGGCAGGCACCCGGGAGCCCAGGCAGCCGGGATCGGGGAAGGCTCAGCAGGTCTTCTGGATCGGTGCCATCGGAGCCGGTGTGCTGCTCTTCCTCCTGTACTTCATCGGTTACATCGTGGGCTTCTTCGACTAGAAACTGCTCAGCCGCGGGAGTACAGGATTTGTTCCAAGGCGTCTTCTCCCGGGGACAGCCCAAGGTGGACCAAGTCCGGGTAGCCGCCAACGGCATCCTGAAGGGTTTCCGGCCATTGGGGTGGTTCCCAGTCCTGGTGTTCGCTCTTATAGCGACGGCCTGAGGGTGAGATCCAGCCGGGTGGTTCGTGTTTCGTGGCCGGGGTGGGTTTCCAGCCGCTGGTGTGCCTGAGGCGGTGGTGTTTGCGGCAGGGCTGACCCAGGTTGGATATTCCGGTGGTCCCGCCGTGATGCCACGCCAACAAATGGTCTGCTTCGTTGTCCAACGAGTTGTTGCTGCAGCCGGGAAAGGGGCACTTCCCGTCCCTCATCCGCAGCCACCGCCGGATCGCCTTCGTAACCCGGTAGCTGGTGCGCCCGATTTCCAGCGGCGCCCCGTCCCGCGGGTCCACCAGCACCCGGTAAAACGAGCCAGCCCCGTCCCCGACGAGCTTCCGCGCCATCGACGCCGGGATGGGTCCGTGGCCGTCAAGCATCGCCGGTTCATCCGTCAGCCCCATGAGCGAGAACACGGGCACCGTAACCAGGACCTCCGCGTGCGGAGCGCGGACCTCCGCCACCATACCGCCGGAATCCTGCCCGCTCTGCCCGTCCTGTCCGTTGCTGAGGACGGCGTCGGCGAAGATGTCGGCGCAGAGCTGGGGCAGGGTGCGGGACTCGTCCGGGCCCTGCAGGCCCCGGGCCAGTGCGGTAGTGCGGTTCCACATCCCCAAAGCGGTGTCCGCCGGGAGGTAGGCGTGGAACCAGGCCATCCCGTCCAGGTCCGGACGGTGTTCGACCCGCCGCTCCGCGACACTCCTGGCGTGGCGCTTCTCAAGGGATTCGGGGTGGTGGCGTTCCCGCCAGATCCGGGCCTTGTGCCGGAACCGGTGCGGCACCAACTCCCCCGGCCCCGCACACCCGCGTGCCGGGTTCGGTGCGTCCGGGCCCAGGAAATGCGCCTCCAACGCCGCGGCCCCGGCCCGATCCAGGGTGGCGGTTTCCTCCACCATCGCCTTCGCATGCGCCCACGACAGGTTCCCGTCCTGCAACCCCGCCAGGGTCAACGGCAAAACATTGGCCAGCACCTGCGACTGCTCCAGCAGCACACCGGCAGCCCTCGCACCAATAGTCAACACACCGGCGACTTCGGCGACCATCGACGCTTCCTGCGCCATCGCCCCGGACGGCACCATGGCCCGTGACGCCACAGCCTTGGCCGCTTCTGCATACCCTGCAGCCAGATGCACCTTCAACGCAGCGGTCCCGGCCTCAAGCCGGGCGACCCCGGCGAGCCCGTCCAGGCTCCGATCAGCCTGCTCCCGCAACGGATCAAAACCCTCACCGGTCCCACGCAGCACAGCACCCAACTCAGCAAGGGACGCCTCAAGGACCTCCAACGCTTCCAATGCCGCCCTGCTTGCCATACCCAAATCATGTCAGGGGGGTCTGACAATGTGCGGCCGGAGCTCAGGCCTCGGCAGCGGAAAGCCTAGCTGGGCCAGTCAAAAAAGCCCTTGCCGGTCTTGCGGCCCAGCTCGCCCCGGGCCACCTTGTCCTTGAGGATCTGCGGCGGGGCGAAGCGCTCCCCCAGGGTGGAGTGCAGGTATTCCGCGATCCCCAGCCGTACGTCCAGCCCCACAATGTCGGTGGTCTTGAGCGGCCCGGTGGGGTGCTTGTAGCCCAGGACCATGGCGGCATCGATGTCCTCCGCAGACGCCACGCCCTCCTCCACCATGCGCATCGCCTCGAGGGCGATGGCCACGCCGAGCCGTGAGGAGGCGAATCCGGGGGCGTCATTAACGACGACGGCGGTCTTGCCAAGTGCCTCAACCCACCCCTTTGCCGCGGTGGCGAGCGCGGGGGATGTCCGTTCGCCGAGCACCACTTCGATGAGCGTGGACGCCGGAACCGGGTTGAAGAAATGCAGGCCCAGGAAGTTCTCCGGGCGCTTCAGCTCCCGGGCCAGGCCGTTAACGGACAGCGACGACGTGTTGGACGCCAGGTACGCATCGTCGGCCAGCCGCTCCTCGATGCCGCGCAGGGCAGTGACTTTGAGGTCCCAGTCCTCCGGCACGGCCTCGACCACGAGCTGGCGCCCGGTAAAGGCGTCATAATCCACACCCACGGTCAGCCGCGAGACCATTTCATCCAGGTTGGCATCCACCACGCCGCGCTCGATGCTCTTCACAGCCGCCGATTCAACCCGTTCGCGCGCGGCTTCGGCAGACTGTTCGTCGCGCTCGATAACCAGCACGTCGGCGCCCTTGACCAGGAAGGCGTGGGCGATGCCGGCACCCATGCGGCCGCCGCCCAGGACGCCCACCGCTTTGGGCAATCCGGAAGCTGCGGGCAATCCGGAAGCTGCGGGCAATCCGGAAGCTGTGGGAAGGCCGGAAGGAGGAAGGGAGTTGTTCATCAGTTCTTCTTTCCGGGCGTCTTGTCGGCTTTTTTGTCCAGGAATTTCTGCATGCGGTCGAACTTGGCCTGTGACTCGAAGAGGATGCCCTGGGCCAGCTGGTCGATCAGGGGGTGGGCCTCCGCCGGGGCATGGAACACGGACTTGGTGATCCGGACCGCCAGCGGGTCCTGCCGGCCAATTCGGTCCGCCAGGCTGTGTGCTGCGTCCAGGAGGCCGGCCGCGTCGTGGATTTCGGTGATGAGGTTGACCGCCAGCGCTTCGTCGGCGCCAAGTACCCGCCCGGCCAGGAGGATCTGTTTGGCCACGGGTTCCCCCACCAGTTCCTTGAGCCGCCAGCTGGCCCCGGCGGCCGCGAGAATGCCAAGCCCGGTTTCCGGGTTGCCGATCCGGACGTCCGGCGTGCCGATCCGGAAATCCGCGGCGTACGCGAGTTCCGCTCCCCCGCCCAGGCAGTACCCGTCCAGGGCGGCGATCACCGGCATGGGCAGTTTGGCGATCCGCACGAAGATGGTGGAGTTGATGCCCTGGAGGGCGTCATCCCTGCGCCGCTCGCGCAGCTGGGCGATGTCGGCACCGGAGGCGAAAACGCCGTCGACGCCCGCCAGGATCAGCACCTTGGGGTTCTGTTCCAGGGCGGCGCACACGGTATGCAGTTCATCCACCATCTGCTGGTCGATCGCGTTGCGCACCTCGGGCCGGTTGAGCAGCACCACCACGCGGTCGCCGCGTTCCTCCACCAGGAGGGCGTGGAACTTCTCCGCCGCCAGGTCCACGGCGCCCGGCATCAGACTTTCTCCAGCAGCATTGCGGTGCCCTGGCCCACGCCGATGCACATGGTGGCGAGGCCCACCTTGGCATCCTCGCGCTCCATGCGGCCCAGCAGGGTGATGGCGATCCGTGCCCCGCTGGAACCGAGCGGGTGCCCGAGGGCGATGGCGCCGCCGTCGAGGTTAACAATGTCCGGTTCCAGTCCAAGCCGGCGGATGCACGCCAGGGACTGAGTGGCAAAGGCTTCGTTAAGTTCGACGGCGGCAAGGTCGCCTACGCTGAGTCCGCTCCGCTTGAGGACTTTCTGGGTGGCGGGCACCGGGCCGATGCCCATGATTTCCGGTTCGCAACCGGCCGACGCGCCGTCAATGATGCGCGCGCGGGGTGTCAGGCCGAGCCGCTCAATGGCCGCTTCGGACGCGACGATGATGGCTGAGGCGCCGTCATTGAGGGACGAGGAATTCCCGGCGGTCACCACAGACCCGCCGTGCGCCACGGGCTTCAGCCCGGCGAGGACGTCCATGGTGGTCCCGGGCCGTGGACCCTCGTCGGTATCCACTACGGTTTCCGACTTGCGGCCCTTAACGGTCACGGGCACGATCTCGTCCTTGAACCGGCCGGCTTCGATGGCCGCCAGGGAACGTTCATGGGAGCGGACGGCGAAAGCGTCGGCGTCCTCCCGGGAGATGCTGTCCACACGGGCCACTTCCTCCGCGGTCTCCGGCATGGAATACGTCATCTTGCCGTCGCGCGACAGCCCGCCGTGCTGGAACCGGGGATTGGTGAAGCGCCAGCCGATGGAGGTGTCAAAAATATGGCCGGGCTTGGCGAAGGCGCTGGTCGGCTTTTCCTGTACCCAGGGGGCACGGCTCATGGATTCCACGCCGCCGGCGATCACGATGTCCGCGGCGCCGGCTTTGATCATGTGGCTGGCCTGGATGATGGCGCTGAGCCCAGAGGAACAGAGCCTGTTGACGGTGATGCCGGGGATGTGGAGCGGCAGCCCGGCCAGCAGGGTGGCCATGCGTGCCACGTTGCGGTTCTCTTCGCCGGCACCGTTGGCGTTGCCCAGGATGACTTCATCGATACTGTCCGGATCAAGACCCGCTCGCTGCACTGCCTCCCGGACCACCAGGGCCGCAAGGTCGTCGGGGCGGACCGACGACAGCGCGCCGCCGTATTTGCCCACCGGCGTTCGGACCCCGCCAACAAGGAAAGCCTGCGGACCTGCGGTTGCAGCCATGGAAACACCCTTCACGCGATAAACAGCACTGTCATCGGCGCCCGGCACAGCGGATTCCTCCACTTACCGACCGTTCGTTCTGTAAATAGTACACGGCAGGGCTGCCGTTGCGTACCTCCGGGCGAAGGCCGGCTACAGGACCGTCACGCCAAGGTGAGCTGCGAGCAGGGGTGCCAGGAGGCCCAGCTGGTAGTCGTCAATGACGATTCCGGCCATGCTGCCGAGTCCCGTGATGGTGCGGAAATCGGTGCCGCGAACGTCGAAATCCTTGAGCTTGGCTCCGTTCAGGTCCAGCGTGCCGATGGTGCAGTTCTTCAGTGCCACCCGCGTTCCGGCAGCCGACCCGAGGTCCAGTTCGTTGATGATGCAGTCGCTGATCAGGACGTCCGTCAGTTTGGCGCCGCGGAGGTTGAGGAAGTCGAGCTTGCCGCCGTCGATCCGGACAGACTGCCAGCCGCTCTCGTAAAGTTCGGCGGACCCCAGCCGGGGATTGCGGAATTCGACGTCCCGCCACGTGGTCCTGGCTGCCCGAAAAACCGGGGCATACAGCTCACCCAGGATGCAGTCGCGGAAACCTGCCCCGCGCAGTTGGGTGTCATTAAAGGACACGCCCGCAAACTCACACTCGGCGAAATCTGCGCCGCTCAACTCCAAACCGTCGGCGGCCGCACGGCTGTACCGCCCGCCGTCGTACTTTCCACCACGCTCGAAGTCAGGAGCCGGCCGGTCCGCCAAGTCCTCCAGGACCACCGGCGAAAGCCGGGGCGCGGCCACTTTCAGGCCGGCACTTTTCCCCGTCCCCGCCCGCGCGCCCGCCACTACAGCGATTCCGCTTTGGCAGCGATTTCCGAAAGGTCCTTCGCGAGTGCTTTGCGCGTGGCCGCCATGCCCAACTTTCCGAAAAGCGCCATCATGATGCGGCTCGCGGCGTTGGGTTTAATCACCTCAGCCCCGAACGTGAGGGTCAGATCGGTTCCGTCGCCGCGCGGGGCAAGGCTGAAACGTGTGCTGTAGTCCGCGCCGCCCTGGACTGCCTTCACTGTGGTGCTCAGCGGCGGGTCAGCCTGGGCCACCCACATCTCCACGGTCTCTGACCGGCCCAGCATTTTCCGGGTCTCCTTCCACCGCGTGCCCTCCCCGTACGGGCCGTCCGTGAGGAGCTGCACCGCCTGCACACCGGACAATGTTGCGGCCGAACCGGGGATGTCGGTGATCACGGACCAGACTTTTTCGGGCGGAGCCTGGACGTGCTGGGTGAGGCTTGTGCTGTTCTCCATGAATTCGAGCCTAGCCGCGGGCAACGACATTCAACAGGCGCCCGCCCGCCAACCGCCAGCCCCACCTGCCGGATCAGTTGGACTTGAAATAGTAAGTAAGCTTCGTGTTAGGGTGAAAATGCATTGTTTGATCACGGGAAACGAAAGGAGGCCACCACCATGGGCCTCGGAGACAAGATCAGTAACGCAGCAGAAGATATGGGCGGCAAGGCCAAGGAAGCTGCGGGCAACGCAACCGACAACGACCGCCTGAAGGCAGAAGGCCAGACCGACCAGGTCAAGGCAGACGCCAAGAAGGTCGGCGAAAGCGTCAAGGACGAGTTCAAGCGCGACTAGTCCTTCCTGATGCAGCCGCAGCGAACGGCGTGCTGCAACAGTCAGAAATGGCGGTGGATCCCACGGGATCCGCCGCCATTCTGGTTTCCAGCCATTTCACCATCCGCTGCGGGTGGGCGTATGCCCTTCCCGGGACTCTGCGGGCATGGTCATGTCTGCCCGCAGCCCAAGGAGCCGGATGGGACGGTCCGGCTCGATTTTCGCCACCAGGTCGAGGGCGCGGGCCAGCACTTCCGCGGGGTCCGACGTCTCGGGGATCTTCCGGGCGTACGTCTTGGTGATGAACGGGGCGTAGCGGACCTTGAGCGTCAGCCCGATAACCGGCCGGCCCTCGCCCGCGACATCCTCCAAAACGTGCGCTGCCAACTCCCGGACGGCGTCGTCAATCTGCCCGGGCTCCGTCAGATCGTGCTGGAAGGTGGTTTCCCGGCTGTGCCCGCGTGCCACCCAGGGCGTGTCATCGACTGTCCGTGAACCGTCGCCCCGTCCGAGCTGCGCGTACCAGGGGCCCATCTTCGGGCCGAACTCGGGAACCAGGTCATCAGGATTGGACGCCGCAAGCTGGGCAACAGTCTTGATGCCGAGCGTGGCCAGGCGGCGCGACACCTTGGTTCCCACACCCCACAGCTCGATGGTGGGCCTGCTCCCCATGACGTCCAGCCAGTTGTCTTCGGTAAGCCGGAAGACACCGGCAGGCTTGCCGAACGTGGTGGCTACCTTGGCGCGGACCAGGGTGTCGCCGATGCCGACGCTGCAGTGCAGCCGGGTTTCCTCGAGTACGGCCTGCTGCAGTTGCCGGGCGTAGGCCTCCGGATCCGTTGCCTGCACGCCAATGAACGCTTCATCCCAGCCGAGCACCTGGACCGTGGCGCCCGGCTGCGAGCGCAGCACCGCCATGACCTGTTCGGATGCAGCGAGGTAGGCGTCCTGGTCGACGGGCAGGATGATGGCGCCGGGCACTTTCCGCGCGGCGATGCGCAGCGGCATTCCCGAGCCGACGCCGTACGCCCTGGCTTCATAGGACGCCGTGGACACAACTGCCCGCTCGGCGGGATCCCCGCGGCCGCCAACAATCACCGCCTTGCCCGCGAGCTCGGGCCGCCGGAGCACTTCGACGGCCGCAATGAACTGGTCAAGGTCCACATGGAGCACCCAGGGTTCGGTCACATGCCCCAGTCTGCCCCGGCGGGCCGCTGCGCACCACCGCGGAATACTTGGAAGCACAACAACGGCGGGCCGCCCCCTCGAGGGTGACCCGCCGCCGTCGTACGGGCAAGGAGCCTAGCTGTACAGCACGTTCTTCGGCTCGTTGTTCTTGACCTTCTGCCAGCCCAGCCACAGGACCACAGCGAAGAACGGGATGGTGGCCAGGGTCCACAGGCCCAGGTAGAACACCTCGCCGCTCTTGCTGGTCATGGTGTCGAAACCGATGAGCACGGTGATGGCCAGCAGCCCGATCAGTCCCGCCCAGCTGGTCCACGGCGAACCGGGCATCGGCAGGCTGGAGGTGACGCCCTTGTGGTGGCGCAGCGCGATCTGGCTGGCGAAGATGGCACCCCAGGTGAAGATCACGCCGATGGAGGCCGTGTTGAGCGCCAGGTCGAACGCGTGGGAGCCGCCCAGCCAGATGTTGAGCAGGATGCCCACCAGGTAGAAGGCTGCGATGGCGAGGATGGCTGCGTACGGGACGTGCCGCTTGGACATCCGGGTGAGCCACTGGGGTGCGTGGCCGTTGTTGGCCATGGTGCGGAACACTCGACCGATCGAGTACAGGCCGGAGTTGCAGGAGGACAGGGCGGCGGTGATGACGATCATGTTCATCACGTCGCCCACCCAGGCCAGGCCCATCTGGCCGAAGACCGTGACGAACGGCGAGGTTCCCGCCACGTACTGGTCGGAGGGCAGCAGCATGGCCAGCAGGGTGACCGAACCAACGTAGAACACCACGATGCGGAGGACGACGGCGCGGATCGCCTTGGGCACTTCGCGCTCCGGGTTCTGCATCTCACCGGCGGTGGTGCCCACCAGTTCGATGCCGTTGTAGGCGAAGATCACGGCGTTGAGGACCAGGACCATCACCAAGGCGCCCTTGGGGAACATGCCGCCTTCCGCGGCGAACAGGTTCGCCACCGATGCGTTGCCGTCGCCCACCTGGGCGTTGGTGATGACCATGAACGTGCCCACGGCCAGGAAGATGAGGATGGCGCCCACCTTGAGGCAGGAGGCCCAGAACTCGAATTCACCGAACGCCTTGACGCTCAACAGGTTCACTGCCACCAGGAGGGCCAGCGCGGCGATGGCGGAGGCTTCCACGGGGACGTTGGGGAAGAAGAACTGGAAGTACAGGCCGATCGCGATGAGTTCGGCGATGCCGGTCATGCCCCAGTTAATGAAGTACATCCAGCCGGACAGGAAGGCGCCCTTCTTGCCGAACATTTCGCCGGCGTAGCTGACGAAGGAGCCGGAGGTCTGGCGGTACATGATGAGTTCGCCCAGGGCCCGCATGAGGAGGTAGGCGATGACGCCGGCAATGGCGTAGGAGAAGATCAGGGCCGGGCCGGTGGAGGCAAGGCGGCCGCCGGCTCCCATGAAGAGGCCGACGCCGATGGCGCCACCCATGGCGATCATGGTGACATGACGCCTGCCCAGCGTCTTGCTGTAGCCCTCGGCGCTGAGGGAGGAGTCGGCAACGGCGGTGGATGGTGCCGTGCTGTTCTGGAGATCTGTGGGGGTACTTTGAGGCACAACGGTTCCTTGTGGGTTGGGGGTTGGCCGCATCCGGGATACGGATGATTTAGCTCACAAAATTCGGTTTTTCTCTTCCGAGGCAACCGTTTGTGAGCGTAATTCTCCGTACAGCCGAAGCTTCGCGCGGCTCGTCCATCCTACAAGACGTAAAGGGGTGCTACGTGACGTGCACTACACGGCCCCCGTCTCCAGCACCAGATTCTGCTCGCCATCCAGGCTGATCCGGTAGGTGGCGAGCGGTTCCGTCCCGGTGGTTGAGCACCCGCTGAGGAGGTCGAAGGCATGCTGGTGCAGCGGGCAGATCACCACCTGCTGGTCGATAGTGCCATCCGCGAGTGGTCCCCCGCGGTGCGGGCAGACCGCAGACACTGCCCGCAGGGACCCGTCCCGCAGCCGGAAGACGGCCACCTGTTTCCCGTCGACGGCGAAGGCCCGCCCCTCCCCCGGCGGGATCTGGTCAGCCGGGCCCAGGTTGTGGGAGTGGACGCTGCCCATCCCGCTCATCATTCCGCTCATCGGACCGGCACCTGCGGCAGGACCGTCAGCGGCAGCGAGGTGCGGAACTGGCCGGGCGTCAGCGGGTCATCGCGCTCCCGCCACGGGTCCACGTAGCTGTCCACGGAGGCCTGCATTGCGGCGTCCAGTCCGGCTGCAAGGCCTTCCGCATCCTCCACGATCACGGCGCGAAGGTGCTCGATGCCGACCCGCGGCACGAACGCGTACGTCCGCTCCAGCCAGTTGGCGCGCTCGCGGTAGTACTGCATGAACCGTCCGGTAAGGACCTGGACCTCTTCCGGGCTGTCCACGGTGGCCAGCAGGTCCCCCTTGCGGATGTGGGCTCCGGCCGCTCCCCCTACGTAGATTTCCCAGCGGCCGCCCTCCACGGCTACCACGCCCACGTCCTTGACCAGGGATTCGGCGCAGTTCCGCGGGCAGCCGGACACCGCCAGCTTCAGTTTGGCCGGTGACTCCAGCCCCTGGAAACGGGACTCGATCTCGATGCCCAGCTTTGTGGAATCGCCGGTGCCGTACCGGCAGAAATCCTGGCCCACGCAGGTTTTGACGGTACGGAAGCTCTTGCCGTACGCGTAGCCGGAGGGCATGTCCAGGTCCGCCCATACCTGCGGCAGGTCTTCCTTCCGGATCCCCAGCAGGTCGATCCGCTGCCCGCCGGTCAGCTTGATCAGCGGAACCTTGTGCTTCTCGGCCACGTCAGCAATCCGGCGGAGCTGCTGGACGCTCGTCACTCCGCCCTTCATCTGCGGCACCACGGAGAACGTGCCGTCACGCTGGATGTTGGCGTGCACCCGGTCGTTGATGAACCGGGCGTCGCGTTCGTCCATGTACTGGTCGGCGAGCATCATCTTCAGCAGGGACGCCAGCCCCATCTTGGACTTGGCGTCCTCGGCGCTGCCGGGAGCCAGCGCCTGGAACACCTGGGAGACCGAGCGGAGCCCGCGTTTCCGGATCTCGGCCATCAGGGCCGGCTTGTCCAGCGGGATACCCGGTACGTAATACCTGGCGGCCGGGTCTTCCTCCACTGCTCCGCCGGCCGCCCATTCCACCACCTGCTGCACCAGCAGCTTGCAGGACCCGCAGCCCTTCCCGGCACGGGTGGCATCCATCGCTCCGGCCACGGTGGTGCACCCGCCCCTCACCGCTCCGGCGAGCGCCTTCTTACTGACGCCGTTGCAGTTGCAGACCTGCGCGTCGTCGTCGAGCTCTGCCACTCCCACGTCATCGCCGGGGGTGCCGAGATCGAACATCAGGCTCAGCCGTTCCTCCGGCAGCGGCAGCCCGCGGTCGAAGGCCTGGGTCAGGTAGGCCACCTTGCGGCTGTCGCCCAGGAGCGTGGCACCCACCATTTTGTTGTCGCGGACCACGATGGATTTGAAGACGCCGCGGCTGGGCTCGGAGAAAACGATATGTTCGTCGGTGTCCAGTTCGGGGCCGTGCAGGCCCATGGAGGCCACTTCCACGCCGGCCACCTTCAGCTTGGTGGCTGTCCGGGAGCCGAGGTACGCGGCACTGGTGTCGGCACCGGTGACGTGGTTCGCCAGCACCACGGCCTGTTCCCAGAGCGGTGCCACCAGGCCGTACACCTCGCCCCGGTGCTGGACGCACTCCCCCACTGCGTAGATGTCGTCCTCGTCCTGGACCCGGAGCTGGTCATCCACCACGATGGCGCGTTCCACCGGCAGGCCGCTGAGCACCGCCAGGTCCACGTTGGGGCGGATTCCGGCGGCAACCACCACCATGTCGCAGCTGATGTCGGGCTTGTCCCGGAGGCGGACCCCGGTCACCCTGTCGGTTCCCAGCACGGCCGTGGTGCGGCTGCCCGTATGTACCCCGATACCAAGTGCCTCCACGCTCCTGCGGAGCACCGCGCCGCCGTCGGGTCCCATCTGCGCACTCATCAGGTGGCCGCCGGAATGGACCACCTCCACCTCGATCCCGTGGCTGCGGAGGCCGTACGCGGCCTCAAGCCCCAGCAGTCCGCCGCCGATCACCACGGCCCGCCGGTGGTGCTCCTCCTTCGCGTGGGCCACCATTTTCCGAGTGTCGTCGATGGTGCGGAACCCGAACACCCCGGGTTTCACTGACCCGGCGGGCGTGTGCAGCCCGTCCATCGGCGGCATGTGCGAGCGGCTGCCCGTGGCGATGATGAGGGTGTCGTACGGCGTCACCCGGCCGTCGCTGGAAAAGACGTGCTTAGTGAAGCGGTCGATGCGTTCCACCCGCACCCCGGCGTGCAGGTCGATGCCGTTGTCCCGGTACCAGGGAAGGGAGTTGAGGAAAATGTCGGCGTCGGACTCCTCGCCGGAGAGGACGTGGCTGAGCATGATCCGGTTGTAGTTTCCGTAGGGCTCGTCGCCGAACATGGTGATGCTGAACTGGTCCGCGCCGCCCCGGGCCAGGATCTCCTCCACCGTCCGGGCTCCTGCCATCCCGTTGCCGATGACCACGAGCCGCCGGCGCGGGTCCCTGCCGGTTTTCCGGGCCCGGGGCGTGTCCAGGACGCTGGTCATCAGTGTTCCACCATGCCCAGGTCGATCACCACGGAACCATGGACACCTTCCGGCGCCGCCACATACAGCTCGATGACGGAGCCGCCCTCGATGTCCTCCACCACCCGGAGCGGAACGTGCACCTCGCTCTTGGCGCCGATGGGAAAGTACCGCATGGGGACGCCGTTGCGCAGGAGCACCACGGCGATCAGCTCGGCGCTGGAGTTGCCGCCGCGGAAGTAGAGCGTCTGGTTGATGACGCCGTCCGGGACGTAGTGCGAGAGCTCACTGTGGATGGGCACGGGCTTTTCCATCCCCACGCCCTGGAAATGGTAGATGCCCTGCAGGAAAAGGTTCTTGGTGAGCACGGGGCGGGGTCCTTTCGGCCGGCAAACAACTGGCACAGCCCATCCTGCGCCGCCGATGTTTCCGCCCACCGGTTCCCCGGTAAAGATCCCTTAACGCAAACCTCACCGTTTTCGGGGGTGGCCGCTTAGACGGTTCCCTGCAAGGTCGACGGCGGGCAACATCGAGTGCGCAGGGAACCGTCGAATCGGCTGCTATCAGACGGGGCTGCTAAGCCGCTGCGACAGCCCGTCTCCGCCGGGCCTTGGCCAGCCGGGTCCCGATCAGGCCCTGCCGGGGGCTGAACAGGTAGACGAGCGCGAACACCACACCCTGCGTCAGCACCACCATGGCGCCGGACGCTGTGTCCAGGTAGTAGCTGATGTAGATGCCGGCGATGGAGCACACGGCCGACACCGTGGGGGCGATGACCAGCATCCGGGAGAACCGGTCCGTCAGCAGGTAGGCCGTGGCACCGGGAATGATGAGCATGGCCACCACCAGCACCACGCCCACGGTCTGCAGCGCCACCACCGATGTCAGGGCGAGCAGGCCCAGCAGCAGAGCCCCGAGCCGCTTCGGGGACAGCCCGATGGCGTGCGCGTGCGTGGGGTCGAAGGCGTACAGGGTGAGGTCCCGCCGCTTCAAAATCAGGACGGCGAACGCCACCACACCCAGGACCAGCACCTGGATCAGGTCCGGGACGCTGACGCCCAGCAGGTTGCCGAAGATAATGTGGTTGAGGTCCGTCTGGCTGGGCGTGACCGAGATCAGCACCAGGCCGAGCGCGAACAGCGAGGAGAACACGATGCCGATGGCGGCGTCCTCCTTCACCCTGCTGGTGTTCCGGACCACCCCGATCAGGGTCACCGCAACCAGGGCAAACACCAGGGCACCCAGGGCGAACGGGGCGCCCACGATGTACGCCAATACGACGCCGGGAAGCACCGCGTGTGAGACGGCGTCACCCATGAGGGACCAGCCGATCAGGACGAGCCAGCAGCTCAGCACGGCACAGACGACGGCGGCGAGCGCGGTGGTGACGATGGCGCGCACCATGAAGTCGTAGGTGAGTGGTTCGAAGAGGAGTTCCATCAGACGGCCCGCCTTCCGCCGTTGGCGGGCAGGCCGTCGCGGGTTTGGGTGTCGCGGGTTTGGCCGTCGCGGGTTTGGGGGCTGGGATGAGGTTTCGTTTTGGTGCTTGTGGTGTCCCGGTTCAGCACGTCCAGGCCGAAGGCCATGGCCAGGTTTTCCGGCTGCAGCACCAGTTCCGGCGGGCCGTGCATCAGGACCTTGTGCATCAGGAGCACGGCTTCGTCACAGAGCTGCGGCAGGGCGTGCAGGTCGTGCGTGGACACCAGGATGGTGCAGCCGTCCCCCGCAAGCTCACGGAGGAGCCGGGTGATGGTGGCCTCCGATCTTTTGTCCACGCCCGCGAAGGGTTCGTCCAGGAGCATGGTGGTGGCTCCCTGGGCGATTCCCCGGGCCACGAAGGCGCGCTTCTTCTGGCCGCCGGACAGCTGGCCGATCTGCCGCCCGGCATAACCTCCGAGCTCCACCCGGTCCAGTGCTTCCTCCACGGCTGCGCGGTCCGCCTTGGAGGCGCGACGGGTGAAGCCCTGGTGGCCGTACCTGCCCATCATCACCACGTCCCGGACGGACAGCGGAAACTGCCAGTCCACGTCCTCGCTCTGCGGCACATAGCCGATCCCGCCTTCCCGGCGCGTCCGCGAAGGTGACTGTCCGTTGATGCGGACGGTGCCGGCGTCGGGCCTGATCATTCCCATGATCACCTTGAACAGGGTGGACTTGCCGGAGCCGTTCATGCCCACCAGCCCGCAGATCCGCGCGGGATCCAGCGTAAGGGACGCGGCATCCAGGGCCAGCACCTCGCCGTAGTGCACGGTGACGTTGTCCACCAGGATGGCCGGGGTAGTCATGACCCCGCTCCGGTCAGGGCTTTGGTGATGACGTCCGCGTCGTGCCGGATCAGGTCCAGGTAGGTGGGAACCGGACCGTCGGCTTCGGAGAGCGAGTCCACGTAGAGCGTGCCGCCGAATTTTGTACCGGTGGCGCCCACCACCTGCTGCATGGGGGCGTCGGAGACGGTGGATTCGCAGAAGACGGCAGGCACGTTGTTCGCCTTGACGAATTCAATGGCGCGGGTGATCTGCTGCGGCGTGGCCTGCTGCTCGGCATTGACTGCCCAAATGTAGAGCTCGTTCAGCCCGGCGTCGCGGGCCAGGTAGGAGAAGGCCCCTTCGCAGGTGACCAGGGCCCGCTGGTTTTCCGGAACACCGGCAAGGCTGGACGTCATCTGGTCCTGCACAGCCTGCAGCTCGGCCTTGTAGGCCTCACCGTTGGCCTTGAAGGTTTCGGCATTGTCCGGATCCAGGTCAGAGAATGCCTTCACCATGTTGTCCACGTACACCTTGACGTTCAGCGGCGACATCCAGGCGTGCGGGTTGGGTTTGCCCTGGTAGGCGTCCTCACTGATGGACATGGGCTCCACGCCCTCGCTGACCACTGCGTGGGGCACATCCAGGCCCTCCACGAACTGGCCAAACCACGCTTCCAGGTTCAGGCCGTTGTCCAGGATCAGGTCCGCCTTGGACGCCTTCCGGATGTCTCCCGGAGTGGGTTCGTAGCCGTGGATCTCGGCGCCGGCCTTGGTGATGGACTCCACGGTGAGCTTGTCCCCCGCAACGTTCCGGGCGACGTCGGCCAATACCGTGAAGGTGGTAAGGACTACCTTCTTGCCATCATCGCCGTTGCCCTCAGCCCCGCCTCCGCAGGCGGTCAGGAGGAGGGAAAGCACGACGGCGGCAACGGCTGCGGCGCGGAAGCGCACCGTCCGCGCGGCGCTGGTCCGGGCGGCTACTTTGGCGCACCGAAACATAGATTTAGGCATACCGAATATTCTAGGCGAAGCACGTTTCTTGACCAACGTTCCCCGGAACACTC
>NZ_JARHXQ010000247.1:0-101346 GCF_029222765.1 Arthrobacter sp. Cr_A7
GGACCAGACCGACTGGGAAGGCTTCCTCCAGGCCCTGGACGAGGTTGGCTACAGCGGACCGCTGAACATTGAAAGTTTCACCGTGGACAATGCGGCGATTGCCGTCGCGGCGTCCATCTGGCGGCCGCTGGCCCCCAGCCAGGATGAGCTGGCTGCCAGCGGCCTGGCATTCCTGCGCGGCGTTTCCGCCGGGCGCACCTACTGGCGGTCTTAACGACGGCGGGTAGCCGGCTGTTGAGCCGGCCGCCTGCAACCGGGCCTACTCCGGGGGCGTTCACCCTATGGCTTGGCTGGTGTCATAGCCCAGTGCGCGGCTGGCTTCCAGCCCCGCACGCGCCACCACCGGGCCCAGCCGCTTAACATCGGCGGGCCCGATCCGCTGGGTGGGGAACCCCAGACCCACGACGATGATTCGGAAGGTTCCGGGGGTAGCCCAGCGCACCAGCCCGATCCCGATCCAATCAACTCCCTGAACTCCGGCAGTTAGGGGCCACCCCTGTCAGTGACCGTACAAGTGCCGTACAGTTGTTGCTGGAGGTTCGAATGCCTAATACAAAATCACGCCGGCTTGAGTTGCGCACGGACGAGAGTACTGACGCGCTAATCACGGAAGCCGCCGAGTTACTCCACGTGACCAAGTCGGCGTTCGTGGCCGACGCCGCACGTCAGGCCGCCCAAAAAGTCGTTTCCCGGGCGGACATGACCCTGATGGCACCCGAGGTGTTTGACCTAATGATGGCCTCCCTCGACACCCCCGATGAGTCCGCGGAACTGGCCGCTCTTGCCAGGCTTCCTCGGCTTATCGGACGATGAGCGAACTGGCTTTCCATGTCGAGAAGCTGGCCCCCGGGTACGACCTGGGGGCTTTTGACTGCGGTGAGCCCTCATACAATCAATGGCTGACAGACCACGCCATGCAGGCGGTCACTGCCGGAGCCAGCGTGGTCTACCTCCTTCTGGAGACTGGGCCAAAGGCTCCTGAGCGCGTTGTTGGATACTTTGCGATTTGCCCAACTCTCGTGGTCCGCAATGACATGCCAAAGCCACTCCAGCGGAAAGTGCTCCGCAGCGCACCGGGCTGGCTCCTGGCCAAGCTGGCACTCGACAACACCCGGCGTGGCGACAAAGCCCATCAGTGGGGATCGCAACTTCTGCGGGCGGCTCTCGAGACAATCATCGGCGCCTCGGAAGTGGGCGGCGGCCAGATCATCGTCGTCGACGCGGACAACGCAGGTTTGGTTGGGTGGTACGAACGTCACGGATTTGCCAGGACGGGAGGCGACAGTTTAAGGCTGTACATGAAGGTGGCAACGGCCAGGAAGTACCTCGGCCCAGCCGAGTAGTTTGGAAAGGGGCCGGGAGGTGATGGGGCGTCCCGGGAAATCCCGCAGGAGGTGATGGGGCGTTGGGCTAGAGGGAGGCGCCGCCGCAGATGACGTAGTTCTGGCCGGTGATCGACTTGCCGTGCGGTCCAAGGAGGAATGCGGCCAGGGCGGCCACATCCTCGGGGTCTACCAATGCACCTAGCGCCGGCATCCGAACCGGGGTCGCCGCCCGGCCGGGATCGTTCAGCATGGGGGTGTCGGTCGGGCCAGGGGACAGCACGTTGACGGTGATCCCCCGCGGCGCGAGCTCCTGCGCCCACGTCCGGCCGAGCCCCATGAGCGCCGCCTTCGTGGCGGCGTAATGGCTCTTCCCAGGCATCCCTGTGGAGGTGCGGCTGCCCAGCAGGACGATCCTGCCGCCGTCGGGCATCGTCGGCACCAAGGCGTTCGCCAGGACGGAAGCCGCCGCCACGTGGACGGTGAACATCCCCGCAAGGGCGGACGGATCCAGATCTCCCAGGTGCGCGGTCCGCTGGAACCCGGCGGCGTGGACCAGGGCATCAACAGGCCGCAGCCCGGCCACGGATTCAGCGAGGGACTCTGGCTCGGACAGATCAGCCCGCAGCCACTCGAACTTCCCGTCCAGCGACGTCGGGGTCCGGCTCAGCCCGGTTACGGCCCAGCCGTCGGCCAGCAGACGGCGGGTGATGGCCAGGCCAATTCCCGAACTGCACCCCGTGACCACCGCATGCTGCTCAGCCTGCAATGATTCAGCCGGCAGTGATTCAGGCATTGATCGAACCGTCCTCCAGGCCGCCCGGCGTCTGGGTGCCGTCGTACGCCCACTGCGGGTCCACCCGGACGAACTTGATGGCCTGCCGGAAGTACGTGTACGCGATGTTCAGCGCACCGTCCGGGCCCTGGTGGATGGACGGGTAGGAGTACTCGCGGTTGAGTCCGTCGCGGGAGTTGTTGGACAGGCAGTACCCGTCCCCGACGTCCAGGTTCCGGCGGATGGGCCAGGAACGGCCGGAGTCCTCGGAGATGGCCAGGGTCATCGGCGAGCGCGGGGTCCCCCAGAACGCCTTGCGTGAACCGTCGTCAAAAGCGGCGGCAACATCCGGCTCAGCGAGCTGGCCCTGTTCCTCGGCCAGGCCGTCGTCGTCGATCTCGTCATAGAGGGAGAGGCGCCGTTCCGTGTTCTCCCCCGCCCGGCTGTGGTTGTAGACCAGCGCCAGGCGGCCGTCGGCGAGCGCGGTGAACTGGATGGAGGAGTTGTTGTTGGGCAGCTCGGTGGGGACGGGCTCGCTCCAGGTGGTGCCGGCGTCGGTGGAGCGGGATTCGTAGATCGAGTCCGCCCAGCGGCTGCGGAACAGGGCCAGCAGTGAGCCGTCGGCCACGGGCTGGATGTTCATGTGGACGCAGCCCAGGCTGCCCGGCAGCACGTGCTCGGTCCAGGTGGCGCCGGCGTCGTCGGAGATCATCACCGCGCTGTCGTCGCTGTTGCCCACCCACTTCTCCCCCGGCGTGGTGATGCAGCGGAAGATCGGCACGATCAGCCGGCCGGACGGCAGCACCACGGGCAGCTGGCGGACAAACACGCCCCCCGTTTCGTTAGCGGGGAACAGCGTCTCCACCCCGCCCCAGGTGCGGCCGCTGTCCATGGAAATACGACGGCGGACCTCGGCGGTGTCCTGGTTGCCCGCCTTCTGCGCGGTGTACAGCAGCCACAGTGCGCCATCGGTGTTGGTGAACAGGATGGGGTTTTGCTCGGACCGGGTGGAGTCGTCGGAGAGCTGCTCCGGTTCGGACCACTGGCTGCTGCCGGGCTCCAGCGCGGAGAACCAGGTGGAGATGTCCGGCACGCCTTCCTGGGTGCCGCCGAACCAGACGCAGCCCAGCCGGCCGTCCGGCAGCGTGAGGAGGTTGGCGGCGTGGCTCTGCACGGTGGGCGCCGGGAGGTAGGCGAAGTCGGCGCCGTCGGCCCTCTTCACGGCCCCGTCCGGGGCGATGGTGCTGTAGGCGTCGGTGGTGGTGTTCTGCATGGGAACTAGTCCTTTGTGGTGGCGGCGTCGGAGCGCGCGGCGTCGAGGTGGGATTTCGCGATCTGTTCCAGGTGCGTCAGGTCCGAGGCGATGGTGGTGAACGTGTAGCCCTGGGTCAGGCGTTGGTTGGCAACGGTCCCGGCGGGGGTGTGGATGCCGGCGGCGATCCCGGCCGAGGCGGCAGCCTCGGCGATGGTTTCCAGTGCGGCGTTGAATTCCGATTCGACGGCGGGGTCCCCGGGGAACGCCCCGCCCACGGCGATGGCCAGGTCCGACGGGCCCACGTAGATGCCGTCCAGGCCCGGGGTGGCGCAGATTTCCTTGACGTTGGCCAGCCCTTCCGGCGTCTCAATCATCGCGAACACCAGGGTGGTTGCGTTGGCGTCGGCGGGCTTGGGCCCGATCCGGAGGGCCGAACGCATGGGACCGTAGGAGCGGCCGCCCAGCGGCGGGTACTTGGCGGCGGCCACGGCCGCGGCGGCATCGGCGGCGTTGTTGATGAGCGGGACAATGACGCCCACAGCGCCGGCGTCCAGTGCCTTGCCGATCGCGGTGAAGTCGTTGGCCTCCACCCGGACCATGCCGACGGCGGTGTGCCCGGCGTCGATGGCCATCAGCCCGTTCAGGACACCCGAGTAGCCGAGCAGGCCGTGCTGTGCGTCAAGGGCAACGTAGTCGTAGCCGAGCCGGCCGATGCGTTCGGTGGCCACGGGTGCGTCCAGCACCGCCCAGTAGCCCACCGCCTGCTCACGGGCGCGGATCTTGCGGGCGAATTCGAGGGCCAGTTCGGAGGTCATCAGAGTCCTTCAGTCAGTGTCGGTCAGGAAAGAAGTCGGTTCAGTCGGTAGGGAGAAAGTCAGCGGTTGTAGGCGGGCATCGGTCCGCGCAGTGAGGTGCCGACGGCGTCGCAGGCTTCCACGACGTCGGCCGGCAGCGGACCGTTGGCAACAGCGGCGATGTTGGCGCGCAGCTGTTCCACCTTGGACCCGCCCAGCAGCATGGAGCCCACGCCTTTCCGGTAGGCGAGCCAGCGGAGCGACAACTCGGCCAGGGAAACCCCGGAGTCCGAAGCGATCCGGGAGAGCTCCCCGATCGCGTCGAACAGCTGCTTGTCCCAGTACCGCTGCGTGTACATGGCCGCGAGTTTGGAATCGCCGTAGCGGCCCTCGGTGGGTTTGGCGTCGAAGCTGTGCTTGCCGGTGAGCAGCCCGCCGCCGAGCGGGTTGTAGACCATGGTGTGGACGTTGTGGGTGGCGGCGAATTCGAGGTATTCCTCTTCCAGCCGGCGCGCCACCAGGTTGTACAGCTGCTGGGCGACGACGGGCTGCGGCGCCCCCACTTCACGCGCCGTGTGGATCACGTCGGCGATCTGCCAGGCGGCGAAGTTGGACACGCCCAGGGCGCCGATCTTTCCTTCCGAAACCAAGGAAGCAACCGTGGACAACGTCTCGGCCAGCGGCGTGGCCCGGTCCGGCTGGTGCAGGTAGAACAGGTCGATGCTGTCCACCCCAAGCCGGCGCAGGCTCCCCTCCACGCTGGCCCGCAGGCCGGCCGCGGAAAGCGGCGAATTGGAGCCGTGGTCCGCGTGGGGCATGCCGGCCTTGGACGCCAGGATGACGCCGTCGCGCCTTCCCTTCAGGAGACGCGCAAGCATCTCCTCGGTGGTGCCGCCCACGTAGGCGTTGGCGGTGTCGATGGTGGTGATGCCGGCGTCGAGCGCCTCCTCCACCATCCGCCCCGCGGTGGCCTCGTCGGCGGTGTCGCCGAACGTCATGGTCCCCAGGACCAGCCGGGAGATGGGAAGTTTCAGGCCGTCCACCTGGGCGCCTTCGGGCTGCGTGCTCATGCGTTGATTCCTCATGGTTGCGTTCTGTTAGGAGTAAAGGTCAGGCCTGGTTGGGCTAGTTTGCTTGATTTGCCAGCGCCAGGGAGCGGACCAGGTGGCGGGGCTTGAGGCCCGTCATGGTGGAGGGGTCCAGCGCCGCGCGGCGGAGTTTGCGGGTGTAGTCCTCCTTCGGGGCGGTCAGGACGGACGCGGTGGAGCCGTGTTCCACCAGCTTGCCGCGCTGCATCACCATGACGCTATCGCTGATCTCCTGCACCACGCCAAGGTTGTGCGAGATGAACACGTAGGTGATGCCGGTTTCGTCCTGGATGGACTTCAGCAGCCGCAGCACCTGCGCCTGCACGGAGACGTCCAGGGCACTGGTGGCCTCGTCGCAGACCAGCAGTTCGGGCTTGGAGGCCAGCGCCCGGGCGATGCCGATGCGCTGGCGCTGGCCGCCGGAGAACTCGGATGGGTGCTTGTCCAGGGACTTCACGGGCAGGCCCACCTGGTCGATCAGCGTGGCGGCCGCCTTGTGCCGTTCCGCCTTGGACCGGACGCCCTGCAGCTTCAGCGGCTCGGCCACGATCTCCTGGGCGGTCATGTGCGGGTCCAGCGAGCCGTACGGGTCCTGGAACACCATCTGGAACTTGGAGCGCAGCGGCCGCAGCTTGGCCTCGCTCATGCCGGCGATGTCCGTGCCGTCCAGTTCGATCCGTCCGCTGGCCGGAGTCACCAGCCGCATCAGCGCCTTGGCCACCGTGGACTTGCCGCAGCCGGATTCACCCACGACGGCGATGGTCTTGCCTTTGTCCACGGAAAAGGACACATCATCGACGGCGCGGAAGGTCCCGCCGGGCACGTGATAGTCCACCACCAGGTTTTCGACGGCGAGGAACGGCTTGGTCATGGCGTGGCTCCGGTCTGAGTGAGGGCTGGGTCAGTGGTGGCGGACGAGCCGCCCGAAGCGGCGTGCGCACCGCGGGAAGCGGAGGCGGCAGGGGTTTCGTCCCACGGGCCCAGGACGGGCACGGCGGCCAGCAGGGTGCGGGTGTATTTGGTGGCGGGGTGGTCAACGATCTGCTGGACCTCGCCGGACTCCACGAACGAGCCGTCCTTCATCACGTGGATGCGGTCCGAGATGAGCCGGGCCACGCCAAGGTCGTGGGTGATCATCAGGATGCCGATGCCGCGCTGTTCCTGCAGTTCCAGCAGCAGGTCCAGGATGCCGCCCTGCACGGTGACGTCCAGGGCCGACGTCGGCTCGTCCGCCACCAGCAGCTGCGGCTCGCTGGCCAGGGCGATGGCGATCAGGACGCGCTGCAGCATGCCGCCGGAGAGCTGGTGCGGGTACTTCTTGAGCTGCTTCTCCGGAGTGGGGATGTGCACCTGTTCCAGCAGCCGGATGGCCCGGGCCTGCAGCGCGCCCTTGTCCTTGGCCGAGGCGGCGCCGGCGATCCGGATGGCCTCGAAGAGCTGGCTGCCGATCGAGTGGACCGGGCTGAGCGCCGTCATGGGATCCTGCGGGATCAGGGCGAGGGTCTTGCCGCGCACCTTGTCGATGGCCTTGGGATCGGCGGTGATGTCGACGCCGTCAATCAGCACGGTGCCGGACAGTACCGCCAGGTCCTCGGGCAGCAGGCGGAGGATGCCCATCGCCGTCGTCGATTTTCCGGAGCCGGACTCGCCGATGATGGTGACCGTCTCGCCGCGGTGGATGCTGAAGCTGACGGAGTCAACGGCCCGGATGATGCCGGCGTCGGTGATCAGTTCCACCTGGAAGTCGCGAACCTCCAGCAGCGGCTGTTCCTTGAAAGAGGCGTTCATGTCAGGCACCCTTCTTCTTGCGGCGGGGACGGTCGCGGAGGCCGTCGCCCAGCAGGTTGACGCCCACCACCATGAGCACGATCACCAGGCCGGGCAGGGTGACCATCCACCAGGAGGTGGTGATGTAGTCCTGGCCGTCGGAGATGATGCGGCCCCAGGTGGCGAAGGGCCGCTGCGGGCCGGCGCCCAGGAAGGACAGTGCGGATTCGAGGAGCACGGCCTGGGCCAGCAGGAGCAGGACCACCAGGGTTGCCTGCTTGATGACGTTGGGGATGATGTGCTGGATCAGGATCTGGATCTTGTGCAGGCCCAGGATCCTGGCGGCGGAGACGTAGGGCTTTTCGCGTTCCACCAGCACCATGGAGCGGGTGAGGCGGGCCACTTCGGGCCATTGGGCGATGGCGATCACAAACGTGATCACGGGGATGGAGGGGCCGAAGAGGGCCACCACCAGCAGCAGCATCATGAGCAGCGGCAGGGACATCTGGGCTTCGAGGAGGCGGGAGACGATGGTGTCCACCCAGCCGCCGAAGTAGCCGGCGGCCGCGCCCAGGATGATGCCGATGGCGCCGGAGACCAGCACGGCCAGCAGGCCGATGGTCAGCGAGACCTGGCCGCCGTGCAGTACACGGGACAGGAGGTCGCGGCCAAGCTGGTCGGTGCCGAACAGGTGCCCGTCGGTGAGCGGCGGCAGGCGCCGGGCGCCGAGGTCCTGGAAGTTGGCATCCGGCAGCGGCAGCACCTGGGCCAGGATGATCGGGATGGTCACCAGGAGGGTGCAGACGGTGCCGACGATGAGCTTCCACTTGGCGGCATTACGACGGCGGGTGGCGCCTGCCTTGGCGATGTCCGCCTTGGTGACGGCGCTGGGACTGGGCTGCCGGGCCGGTTGCCCGGCCGCGGTGGGGGTTGCGGTGTCGAGGCTCATGCTGTTGCCGCCTTTCCAAGACGAACACGGGGATCAAGAAGCGGATAGGCGAGGTCGATGAGCAGCTGGACGGCCACCGCCAGAAGTGCGGTGAGGAGGACCGTGGCCTGGATGAGGGGGTAGTCGCGGGTTTCGAGTGCCCGGACGATGAGGGAGCCGACGCCCGGCCAGGCGAACACCACCTCGACGACGACCACGCCGTTGAGCATGGCGGCGAACCGGGTGCCGAGGGCGGTGAAGACGGGGATGGCCGAATTGCCCATGGCGTAGCGCCAGGTGAGGGCGGAACTGCGGACGCCGCGGGAACGGGCAACCGTGAGGAACGGGGCTGCGAGGTTGTTGGTCATTTCCCGCCGGACCATGCGGGAGATCAGGGCGATCTGCAGGATGGCGATGGTGATGGTGGGCAGGACCAGCCCGCCCCAGGTGGCGAAGCCGGAGGCCGGGAAGATCGGAATCAGGACGGCGAAGCCGGTGAGGAGCATGATGCCGGTCCAAAAGTCGGGCATGGACTGCCCGGCGATGGTCAGCACGTTGACGCCGAATTCCTTGCCGGTGTCCGGGCGGCGGGACATCCACACGCCCAGCGGGATGGCGACCACGGCGGTCAGGAGGATGGACGCCGTCGCAAGGGTCAGCGTGTACGGCATCCGCTCGGCCACCACCTGCATGGCGGGGGCCTGGAAGGAGTAGGACTGGCCCAGGTTGCCGGTGAACAGCTGCTGCAGGAAGATCCAGTACTGCTCCAACACGGGCTTGTTAAGGCCGAACTGTTCCCGGACGGCGTCGAGCTGTTCGGTGGTGGCCAGCGGGCCGGCGTAGGAGACGGCGGGATCGCCGGGGGCCATGCGGATCAGGATGAACACGGTGGACACCGTGAGGAACACGGTCAGCAGGCCCTGTCCCAGGCGCTTCAGGATGTAGTTCGTCATGGCTTAGGCCTCCAGCCGTGCATCAACGAGCGGGTAGGAGTTGGTGGGTGCCAGGTTGATGCCCGATACCCGGTCGCGCTGGGCGAGCACGGACTTGGGGACGAATGCCCAGGCGCAGGGCCAGGTGTCCCAGATCGCCTGTTGTGCAACGGCCAGCAGTTCCTGCCGCTTGGTGGGATCCACTTCGGAGGAGGCGGCCTGGATCTTGGCCTGCACCTCGGGGAAGACGTAGCCCTGGTAGGTGTCGCGGGTGGCTTCCTTTTCGGGGGTGCCTGCGTACATGCCCTGCATCATGGTGATGGCCAGGCCGGTGGGGCTGCTGAAGCCGTTCCCCAACAGGTCCCAGTCGCCCTGCTTGCCCTGGCGCCAGGCCAGGATGTTGCCGCCGGGTTCGAACTGCTGCAGCTCGGTCTTCACTCCGATATTGCCGAACATCTCCACCAGGGCCTCCATCACGGAGGTGTCGGAGGCGAACTCGCCGGTTTCCCAGATGATTTTCAGGGTAAGGTCCTTGACGCCGAGCTCGGCGAGCCGGGCCTTGGCCTTCTCCGGATCGAAGGTGTAAGTGCCGGTCTTGTGGTAGCCGGTGAGGCTCCCGGGCGTGACGCCTTCGGCCGCGCTGACGGAGTCCACCAGCACGTCCTTCACCAGCGCCTCGCCGTCGATGGCCCAGCTGAGGGCCTCGCGGACGCGGACGTCGGCCAGCGGGTGGCCGGCGGGCTTGCGGAAGTTGTAGAAGATCTGGTTCAGGCGGAGGCTGGATGCTTCCTTGAGCTGGACGCCGGGAAGTCCGGCGAGCTGTTCACGGGAGTCCGGGGTAATGGAGTCGATGATGTCCACCTCGCCGCTGCGCAGCGCGATGACGCGGCTGGATTCCTCGGGGAGGAACCGGACTTCCACGTTCTCCACCTCGGGCTTGGGGCCCCAGTAGTTTTCGTTGCGGGCCAGGCTGTAGGTGCCGGCGCCGCGGTTGAACTTGGTGACCACGTACGGGCCGGTGCCCACGCCTTCCTGCAGTTCCTCCGGCTTGTTCTGACCGGCCGGGGTAATCAGGATCATGCTCATGAGCGAGTCCAGGATGGGAACGGGGTTCTTGGACACCATCTTGAAGGTGCGGTCATCCACCGGCACCACCTCTGGGAATTCGGGGAAGAAGCCGGCCACAAAGGAGCCCTGCACCTGTTTGTACATCTGCAGGGCGGTAGCCACGTCCTCGATCTTGACGGGGCTGCCGTCCGAGTAGCGGATGCCTTCGCGGAGAGTAACGGTCCATTCGGTAGGGCCGGTCATTTCGAAGCGTTCGGCCAGGACCAGGATGGGCTTGGTTTCGGGGCCGATGGCGGTGAGTCCCTGGCGGACCGAACGCTGCACGGTGACGGCGGCGTCGAACTGGTTGAGCTTGTTGTCCAGGCTGACCAGTGACCGGTTGAGGGCCAGGGTCAGGGTGCTGGGTCCCGGCAGTCCGGTGGGACCGGCGCATCCGGCGAGGCCGCCGGTGCCCAGCAGAAACCCGGCCGCGGCGCCGAACTGCAGCAGGCGGCGGCGGGAAATCTCACTTCCTTGAGGAAGAACGGTCATCGTTGACCTCTCGGTAGATCGGGGACGGCTGCCGGCCGGATTGGCTGCGCCGAATGTTGTGTCCATCACTTTGCCACTCCTGCGCAAATTGCGCAACCCCTCTAGCGCGGTTCGCGCAACCGTGTCATGATGAATGCAATCCCATCCCATATGGAGCACAAGAACCCATATGGACTCCAGCCGACTACCGACGAGAGGAGCAACGTGGCTTCCGTATATGTGCAGGCCGACGATTTCTCCGGCGCCGCCGAGGTTGGCTACTGCTTTGTCCAGCATGGGCTGTCCGCGCAGGTCCTGCTGGGAACGGATGTTCTTTCGGGAAAGCACGACGACGGCTCCTCCTTCGCGGGGCACGCCACCGACGTTGTTGTCGCCGATACTCATTCGCGGGGCCTTCCCGAGTCCGATGCCGAGGCACTGGTCAAGGAGGCTTTCTCCTGTGCTGTGGCTGCGGGTGCGCGGGTGGCCTTCAAGAAGATCGACTCGCTGTGGCGGGGGAACGTGCGCGCCGAAGTTTGCGCGCTGACAAGCCTGGGTTTCCATGCCGTTGTTGCGGGTGCACTGCCCCAACTTCAGCGTTCCGTGCAGGACGGGAAGCCGCTGATTGCCGGGACTTCACTGGCGGAGACGGAGCTGTGGCAGGCAGAAGTGCAAGCCCCGCCGACTGACATTCCGTCGCTGCTTCGCCCGGAGGACCCCGCCTCGGTACAGTCGCTGAACCTGGCTGAGGTCCGGTCCGGCTCCCTTGCCGCGAAGCTGTCCGGGCTCCTTGAATCCGACCAGCCCGCACTGGTGGTTACTGACGGCGAAACCGTCCAGGACCTGGAGCACGTGGTGGATGCCCTGCTGAAGCTGGACTTCCGTGCCGGCAGCCGCCGCGTCGTGCTGGTGGGCACGGGCGGAACGGCGGATGTCCTCGCGCAGCGTCTGGCTGCACAACTTGCGCGAAATGCGCAAGTTGTGACACAGACGAACACAACCACCACGGAACTGCAGGGAACAGCCCGGCCGGTGCTCGCCGTCGTCGGCTCCGCATCCGGAACCGCGCAGGCACAACTGGCCCAGCTGGAGGCACAGGGCTTCACGGTTGTCCGGCTGCACCCGCAGTACGCCGGCGCCAAGGATGCCTACGCTTCCCAACTGGCCCAGGTTTCGCAGAATCTGCGGGCGGGCAACAGCGTAGCCATCACACTTGCCGCCGCAAAAGTGGACCCGTCCGGGTCAGCACGGATTGTGCAGGCCTTGTCGAAGTTCGCGGCCGAGGCAGCCACGGGAACAGATGCTGACCTGATCCTCACCGGCGGTGAGACTGCCCGCGAAGTCCTGGACGCCGTCGGCCTGCGGACTCTGGTGCCGCTTTCGGCCGTGCAGCACGGGGCGGTGCTCAGCCGTGCCGATAACGGGACGCTGGTGGGCACCAAGCCCGGCAGCTTCGGCGACGACCTCGCCCTTCTACAGCTTTACGACGAAATCCGGGAGCGCCGCGGCCAGTCCGCGCAGCCTCCCACCACAATCCTCCCCCCGCTAGACCAACCATCTGGAGCAGACATGACAACCGACGCAGTGACCAAGACCGAGCAGACCGCCCTCCCCTACGTGGCCGTAACCATGGGCGACGGCGCAGGGGTGGGGCCGGAGGTGGTGGTGGCCGCCGTGCTCGATCCGCAGAGCAACGCCGAGTGCCGGCCCGTGGTGATCGGTGACGCACTGCGACTGCGCCAGGCCGCGGACGTGCTCGGCATCAAGGCGGACATCCAAAGCATTGAGAACGTTGAGGACGCCGTGTTCACGCCGGGCCGGGTCAACGTCATCGACCTGGCGCTGCTGCCGGAGGACCTGGCCTGGGGCCAGCTCTCCCCCGTGGCCGGGCACGCCGCCTACGAATACATCCGGGTGGCCAGCGAGCTGGCCATGGCCGGGAAGGTGCAGGCCATCTGCACCGCCCCGCTGAACAAGGAGGCGCTGCACTCCGCCGGGCACATCTACCCCGGACACACCGAGCTGCTGGCGCACCTGACGGGCACGGAGGAAGTGTCCATGATGCTCTCCACCCCCAAGATCCGGGTGATCCACGTGACCACACACATCGGGCTGATGGACGCCATCCGGAAGATCAACCCGGACCTGGTGGAGCGCACCATCCGCCGCGGCCACGAGGCGCTGGTCCGGGCGGGCATCCCGAACCCGAAGATCGGCGTCTGCGCCATCAACCCGCACGCCGGCGAGAACGGCCTGTTCGGCCAGGGCGAGGAAGCGGAAAAGATCGAACCCGGCGTGAAGGCCGCGCAGGCTGACGGCATCAACGCCGTGGGCCCGCTGCCCGCGGACACGCTGTTCTTCCTGGCCGGCCGGGGCGATTACGACCTGGTGGTGGCCATGTACCACGACCAGGGCCACGGGCCGGTGAAGGTGCTGGGCATCGAGGCCGGCGTGAACATCACGGTGGGCCTGCCGGTGATCCGCACATCCGTGGACCACGGCACAGCCTTCGACATCGCCGGCAAAGCCATCGCCGATTCCCGGTCCATGGTGGAGGCACTACATCAGGCGGCGGAGATGGCCACCCGGCCGTCCGTCGCCGTGTAGGCGTTGCTGCGGGGACTCGCCGGGGGCCGGAACTAGCATGGTTACACTGCCACGGGAAGGAGACCGGGAATGCTCAGCGCAAACGCGCGGCGCGAGGAGATCTACCACCTTGCCGTGACCACCGGCCTGGCATCCGTGGAGGAACTGTCCGCCCGGTTCGAGGTGACCGCGTCCACCATCCGCCGCGACCTGGCGCTGCTGAACGGGCAGGGCCGGCTGGCTCGCACCTACGGCGGGGCCATGGCGCTGGGAGCGCACCCGGAAGCGTCGCTGCGGCAGCGCACCGGGGAGGCATTCGAGCAGAAGCACGCCATCGCCCGCTGGGCAGCGTCCGTGATCCGGCCCGGGGAAAACATCCTGCTCGACGCCGGCTCCACCGTAGGTGCCCTGGCCCACGAACTGCGCGGGTTCGAAAAGCTGTCAGTGACGACGCCTGGCATCAACACGATGCAGGAACTGGCTGACTCCGAAGGCATCAAGGTGGACTGCCTGGGTGGCCGGCTGCGCAGCCTTTCGCAAAGCTTTGTGGGACCGCTTGCCGAGGCGGCTCTCGAGCGGATGAGCTTTGACCGCGTGTTCCTCGGCGCAGACGCCGTCACCGCCGAGGACGGCATCTGCGAGGCAGACCACGCCCAGACCCGGCTCAAAGAACTCATGGCCCGCCGCGGCCGGGAGGTCTACGTCTTGGCGGACTCGTCCAAGCTGGGCCTGCGGCCCTTCCACGCGTGGGCGCGGCTTGCGCTGCCCTGGATCCTGGTAACGGACGACGGCGCCGACCCCGGGCAGGTGCAGAAGTTTCGGGACGTGGGGGTACAGGTTGAGGTGGCTGTAGTTAAGGGATAAGTACCACCCGGCTGGGCAGGTGACGGGAGACCCCCTGTACCTGAAGCACCAAGGGCTGTTACGGCCAGCTTTATCGTGAAACCGACAGATCAAAACCGTGTGAAGCCCTCCAGCCATTCGGCAAAGTCCAACGCCATCGCATCTGCCCCCGGCCGTGCAACAACCTGGACAGACAGTGGCAGGCCCTCGGATGATAACGCGACGGGCAGCGAAACGACAGGTGCGCCAACCATGGTTACAGCCCTGCATTGGCCCATGATGTCCCAGCCAAAGATGGACTGCCCGTCAATGTCGAGCTTTCCGGACACGTCGCAGGCAGGACCGCCGGCCACCGGCAGGAGGACGATGTCGGCGGTATCGAAGACCGCCAGATCCCGACTTCTTGCATGTTCGGATTCGGCAACAGCCGCTTCGAGTTCCCCCGCGTCTGTTTGCAGGGAGCGCTGGATGACGTCGAGGTTCGCAGGGAGAATCAGGTGCTCCCGGCCGGCGACAGCCGCGGCATGGTCAATCATCGGATCAACAGGGCGGAGCCGGTTATAGGCTGCCAGCGATCCCGCAAACAGATCCGGTACGTGCGTGAGTGTCCGGACCTCCGGCGCGATCTGATCCGCCAATAAGGCGATCTTCTCCGACACTTCACGGCGTACCGGCCCCAATGCGGAACCATCACTCCACGCCACCGCAACGTTGCCGGGGACGGCCCCGGCGGGTGAAGTCCGAACCCCGGGGCGTCGATCCGTAAGCACTGCGAGCGCCGTCCGCAGGTCCCGCACTGATCGTGCGAGCGGCCCCATGACCTGAGTGGCGGCCTGAAGGCGGGCGCCGGGCGGGGAGGGGTTGCGGCCCCCGTACCAGCCGCCCGCTCCCGGAACGATTCCCAGGTCAGGAACTATACGCGGGGTGGGCCGCAGGGCGGTGATGCCCACGCATTGCGCCGGCCACCGCAGTGATCCGCCGTAGTCCGTGCCCAAGCCGAGCGCTGAAATGCCGGCAGCGACGGCGGCAGCCTCTCCCCCGCTCGAGCCACCCGCCGTTGCACCGGGAAACCGGGGGTTGAGCGTCCGGCCACCGACGGCGCTCTCGGTGATGGCACCGAATGCAAACTCGGGGCAGTTGGTTTTCCCAATCACCACGGCCCCGGCGTCCTGCAGGCGCCGGACAGCAGTGGCAGTAATTGAGGCGATGTTTCCGGCGAATGCGGCACTGCCGCCGGTCAGCTGCAAACCTGCCACGGCGATGACATCCTTGACGCTGAGTGGAACACCGGCCAGCGGCCCAGGATCCTCCCCGCGGTCCCGGCGCCGGTCCACCTCTCTCGCCGCAAGGGCAGCCCCGTCCCAGTCTTCCTGGATGAAGGCACAAAGAGCGGGTGCTGCATCGGCCCGCGACCGCGCCTCCGCCAGGACACTCTCGGCGGAGGCTTCACCCGTGCGCACCGCGGAGGCGAGCGCGGTGGCGTTGGGGAGGGCAGTCTCCAGCGGGCCAGTACCCGGCAGGCTATCGTCCGGCACGCCTGCACCTGGCTCGTTTCAAGCCGGCAAGCGTCAGCGCTATTGCCACGTGCAGAGCTCCCATTGGTGTCGTAGGTGGTCCCGCATTCATTGCCTCACAGGGGCATGTGCGGGTGGTTGAACCGAATGTATCAGGACGGTGTCCGCTGGAAGACACTCCCCGCTGCGCGCGGCTGGTGCTGTCGTGGACTTTGGTGGCGAACGACGGGGGCCCGCCCGAGTGCAAAGTTCCGGGATGCGGGGGCAAGGGTTGAGGTGGCTGGGGTAGCGGCCTGAGTCCCGTGGGTACGCTTGTCTTCAACGAGCGAGAACCTCAACGAAATGGACGGATACACATGCACGCCGTGCTCGAATACTCTTACGGGGACAAGTACCTTGAAATTCGCGATAAGTACCGCGCAGAACACCTCAAGGCGGCCTGGGAAGCAGTCGAACGGGGCGAGCTTCTGTTGGGTGGAGCCGCGGGTGACGGACCCTTCAGTGGCCTGCTGATCTTCACCGGCGAGAACGCACTCGAGGCCGCACGAGCTTTCGCAGCTGCCGACCCCTACGTCACCGGCGGCGTCGTGACTTCGTGGACCGCCCGCCCCTGGACAACGGTGGTAGGAAAAGAAGCGGCCGCACCCGTTCGCTCCTGAGTCCCATTAACCCACCGAGTCGCAGCAGGACCGAGGCTACTCGGCGATGTCCTCCGCCCACAGCTCCGGGTGGGCGTCCTGAAACCTGCCCATCATGTCCACGCAACGCGGGTCATCCAGGATCACCACGTCAACGCCTCGTGACCGCAGAAGCTCTAGCTCGCCGTCGAACGTTCGCGCTTCCCCCACCACCACGCGTGGGATTTTGAACTGGATGATGGTTCCGGCGCACATGGCGCACGGGGCGAGGGTGGTGTACAGCGTGGCGTCGCGGTAGCTCTTCTGCCGGCCGGCTGCCCGGAGCGCGGACATCTCCCCGTGCGCGATCGGATCGGCGTTTTGGACGCGTTCGTTGTGCCCGCCCGCGATCACCACGCCATCCCGTGCGAGCGCAGCCCCGATGGGGATGCCGCCCTCGGCCAGGCTCTTCTGGGCGGCCTGATAGGCGGCTTCGAATGCGGAGAGGTCGGTGCTGTCCAGTTCCAGCTCGGCGGACTGAGGCTGCTCGTGGGTCATGGCGCCATTGTTGCACAGCTGTTCCCACTACCCTGGGCCACCACAGCGCTGACCCGGCCACCACTGGGGCAGGGAAACTCGGCAAAAACTGAGCTAATCCTGGGACACCGGCCTGTGCTCGGCCTATACGATTTCCTGGACATCCGGGACAGGGGGCCTCCGGCGAAACTGAAACTGGGGGAATCGATGCAGGAACTGGGCCGCATCTACTGGACACGACAGGGCCTTCGCCTGGCGCACTCGGCGTTGATGGTGTGGCTCGCCGTCTCCGTGATGACGGCGTTGATGCCGAAAGGAACATCTGTCACCGGAACGGCACCGTCCTCTGCCGCGGAGGTTCTGCGCGGCATGGTGGACGGCGCCGTCATGGCGGTTGCTCTTCCGGGCGGTGCCATGGTCGTGCTGGGCATTGTGGGTGCTGTCCTAAACCGCCGGGACGTACGACGCCGGGACCCGGTACGCCGCTTCACTCGCCAGCAGCGCCGCGAGGGGATGGCGCGGGCCGGAGGCCAGTGCGAGATGGAAAGGAGATTGGGTCGCCGCTGCAGCCGACCCGCCGAGCACGGCGACCACTTCTATCCCTGGTCCAAGGGCGGCTCCACCAGCCTGCAGAACTTCGTCGCAGCCTGCGCAAAGTGCAACCGCGCGAAGCGTGCCAGGATCCCGTCGCCGGGCCAGCAGCAACGCTTGGAACGACGACGGCGGGACTACGTTCCGCCGTCGTCCTCGGTCAGTGCCGGTGAGCGGCAGTCGCTCCCCCTAGGTAGGTTCTCTGCCGACGCGTCTGCGCAGAGGTAGAAGGAACAGACTCCGACTCCCCAAAGAGATCGTCCTGAATGATGAGCGCGGGGCGTGGCGGTTCACTCCGGCCAGTCCTATGAAATCTGTTCGACAAAATCCTGGTCATCTGTTGCACGGTCAGACGCGGCCACTGCACGATCCTGACGTTGAGCCTGATGCTTGAACTCCGCGGTACGAGCATCCGGCACCAGACCGAGCCGGGCCATCGCTACAGACAAGGCAAGGCCAGCGGCCACCAGCGGCGTAGTCTCGGTATCCGGGTGACGCAACGACTCCCGGCCGACGCGCTCCCACAGAATGCCAAGGATGTAAGCGGCGCCCACGACTCCGGCCGTTCGCCGCAGCCACGGCCGCGGCCTTGCAAAGAGCAGGGTGGTCACCGCCGCATGTGCGGCCAACATAGGCCAGGGAGCTGCCAGCCCGCTGCCTTTGGTCCACATATCGCGTTCGACATTCTGGGGCTCTCCGTGGGCAAAAGGAATGTCATAAGGGATCCGGTCCCGGATAGCCTTGCGAGCCGCCAGTAGCTGAACAATCAGCTGTACCAGCGAGACTGAAGCCAAAACCTTCATCCTTGCCCTTTCCGGGTCCAGGTGAAGGACCTTCTGACTGCCTACGCCGGGCCGGGACCTCGTGTCCGCTGTTGGGTTTGACTCCACATAGGCCTTGATATCCCGCAAGGTCTTCCGGCGCTCCGGTCCGAGCATCACTGCGGCCAGGGGCTCAAGGAGCCTCATGGCACCCGAGAACGTGGCCAGCACCACGAACCGAAGCAGCGTGCCCTGCTCCCCGGCAGGTGCCACGGACAGCCGGAACTCGACATGGATGCCGGGACTGTCGTTATAAAAGACGAGGAGCCGGTCTTGTTCGAATGCGACGCACTGATAGTTTGTCCTGCGTCGCCACACGCCCAAGTCCAGCCGTTCCATCACAGCCTTGGTGCCCACTCGGATTGGACCTTCCGTCAGCGGATGGATGGCCACAATGCCGTCTTCCCAAATGGGCTGCGTCTCAAAAAGGCGCGTGCCCACCACATCGAAAACGGTGCGCACCGGCCTATGAATGTAGATGGAACCATCAAAAGTGATCATTCCGGGCACTCCTCGAGCGTGAACAGTCCATCTGTCCCTCGGACCCACCTGGCCGCGGGGATGTCGGTAACGTACGCCACGGCCGGGCAGCGGTCTACACCCTGCGCAGATATTGGGGGTACCTAAGATCCGTACGACGGCGGCGCCACCTTGCCGCGTACAACATCGGTTGCCGCTATCCCACGGGAGCCGCCGCTGCGAGCGCTACCATCGCTTCCACGGCCGCATCCTCCGCAAGGCCGTTTTGGCTGCATAGAGAGTGCCAGGTCCAGAAAGAGACAGCGTGGCCGATAAGGGCCCGCAGGGTCTGGTAGTCCCGGCGGTCGGAAAACGGCTCTAGAAGCACGCCCCTGAAGTAGCCGTCGCGTTCCTGGAGACTCTGCTGCAGGCCTTCCGGCAGGACGTCCTTGTCCCGGTAGAGCCGCTCGAGCATGTCTGCGCCGTCCCGATAGAAACGATAGGTATCCGACAGGCCGAGGCGTAGGCGTTCGTAAGGATCGCTGACCTTCGACCATGCCGCCGGGTCCGGAAGCTGTTGGTTGGACCGCCAATGGGCCGAGCAGGCGTTGTAGAGGTCAACCTCGTCCGGGAAGTGCTTGTAAACGGTCAGCCGGGTCACTCCCGCCTTCTCGGCGATGCCGGCAATGGTGGTTCGTGCGGGGCCGACGGTGGCATGGAGGCGGGAGGTCGCCTCGACAATGCGCTGGCGCGTGCCGTCCATCTGGTCCGCGCGCTTCCGCATCTGATACTGCCGACCTTTGGCTGAACGCTCGTGTTCACTCAAAGTATTGACTCTGTCCTTTGCCCTGCGGATAATTCGATATACACCAGTGTATATCGAAACTGGACCTGTCAACTATGGAAGGAAACGGTCATGGAACAAGATGAGGCTCCACGGCTGACTGTCGTGGAGCCCGGGCAGGGACGCGAAGCACCGCTGGGAACCATCGGCGTTGTATTTAAACTCTTCGGTGCAGACACGCACGAACAGCTTTCCATTGTGGAGCACCCCTTCCCCGTGGGGGCTTTGGTGCCTCCCCACATCCACACACGCGAGGATGAGTACTCCATAGTCCTCGAAGGCGAAATTGGATTCCGGTCCGGTGAGCGGCAGGCCGTTTTGGGCGCAGGCGGCTACATCACCAAACCCCGTAATGAGCTGCACACCATGTGGAATGCCGGCAAAGTACCGGCCCGCATGATCGAAATCATCAGCCCCGCCGGTTTTGAACACTTTTTCTGGGGCCTCGCCGACCACCTCGAAGCCGGTCCCCCAGATGCCGAACTCATCGAAAAGCTGGCCGCCGACTTCGGCCTCCAATTCGCCGAGGCCCCCTGGCTACCCGACATCATTTCCCGCTACAACCTCACCCCGCCCCGGTAGAGGAGCCGGGCGATGCTGGTGCAGGCGGCGCTGAGTCATCGGCTTGGGCTGTCTCAACAGCTACATGTGCCGCGCTGCCAGTCCGGAAAAGCGGCCTTCATTGTCTTCCTGCACGTGGTTGGATGGGGCGGCATCATCCTGTTCGCTCCCTCCCCACTGCCCAGTGTGCCAGGTGAAGGACTTACCTTGGCAGGGCTCGGACTCACGGCCTACCTGCTCGGACTGCGCCACGCCTTCGATGTGGACCACATCGCGGCGATCGACGGGGTGACGCGAAAACTCGCTGCACAGGGCCGCCCCTCGGCATCCGTCGGTTTCTGGTTCTCGCTCGGCCACTGCTCATTGGTTTTTGTGTTGTCCGCGCTGATGATGCTGGGATTACACAGCTTCGTCGCGGCACCAGGCGGGGAATCGGCGGCCCTTCAGGTGTTTGGGCCGACCGGCGCCCTTGTGGCAGGGCTTTTCCTCTACGCCATCGGCTTCGCCAACCTCAATGTGCTGATTGCTGCCTTCAGGAAGCGCGGCCTGACGCAGGGCGGTGCTGGCCAGGACGAAGCAGCAGCACCAGCAATCAGAACACCCATTAGCCTCGTGCTGGCGAGAACATCGCGGCTTGTGGAGAGGCCCCGCGGAATGTTTGTTGTGGGCACGCTCTTTGGCTTGGGCCTGGACACCACCCTTGAGGTCGCCTTCCTGCTGATTGCGGCGGGAGGCCTGCTGATGGCGAACCCCTACGCCGCCGTGCTGCTGCCGGTTCTTTTCGCTGCCGGCATGGTCCTGCTCGACTCCCTCAACGGCTGCTTCATGAGCGCCGCCTACAGTTCGGCATCGTGGCGGCCGGCCGGAAGGAACCGCTACAACACGGTGGTAACGGCAATCGCGGTGGGTGCCGCCTTCGCCGTCGGATCCTTTCAGCTGACGTCTGTCATTGCTGGCGCTTCAGGGTGGGCAGACGTCCTTGAGGCAGGCACGGGGATCATCACAGAAGGCGGCGGCTACGCTCTGGTTATCGCCTTCCTCGTCATCTGGATCCTCTGGTACGTCAGGCATAGGCGTAGCCCGGAGGCAGCCGCCTGAATGTTGTCCAACAAACCCGTCACACCGGTAGGCTGGAAATCCCCAGACCCATTACGTAGCGAGGCATAACGTGCACCAGGACGCCGCCCGGTTCCTGTCCCAGCCGGTGGCCGCCCAGCCCGGCTCACCCCTCCGCGTCGCGGTGTACTCCCGGATCGCCGAAGCCATCCGCAACGGCCTCCTCACGCCCGGCTCCATGATCCCCACCGAAACCGAACTCGGCACCGACATGAAAGTCAGCCGCACCGTGGTCCGCGAAGCCCTCATGCTGCTCGAGGAGGACGGCCTCATCAGGGCGAGGCGCGGCGTCGGACGTTTCGTCTCGGACACGCTCCCCCGCATCGGCATCGAACGCATCCGCCCCTTCGAGGAAGTCCTCGGCAGCCCCGGCCAGCAGCTCGAGGTCAAGCGCATCCAGGTGGTGCGCCAGCCCGCGTCCGAGTTCGCCGCCCCCGGCGTCGGCGTCGAGCCGGGCACCGACTGCTGGCTCTGGGAATCCGTCCTGATCCGCGACGGCGAGGCCATCGCCCACCTGCAGGAAAACATCTCCGCGCAGCCCGTCAGCCTCGGCAAGAACGCTGGCGCGCCCCTGGACATAAAGGACGACGGCGGCGCCACCTTGCTTGCCGCGCTCAACAACCAGCTGGGCCGGCTGCCGGGGCCGGGCGAGTGCCAGATCAGCCTCAGCCAGGTGGGCCCCAGCCGTGCGAAGCTGCTGGACCTGCGCCCGTCCGACCCCGTGCTGGTCCTCACCCAGTACGTCCGGTACGGCAACCAGCCCTTCTATCTGGCCAAGTGCCTCATCGCCGCCAGGGCCGGGCACCTCTCGGTGATGCAGTCGCTCCAGTCCTGAGGCCGCAGAAAACTTCGTCCGTGCAGTTCAGTTCTGCGCAAAGAACCTGAGAGCTCTCTCGGCAATCAGATCCGGCTGGTGATCGATGAGGAAGTGGCCCTCCCCGGGGATGATTTCGGTGGTGACGTTGCCCTCGAGTCCCGGCCTGTGTCCCATCTCCTGCAAGTCCCGGGACGGCTCCATGGCGCCGATGAGAACCAGCGTGGGTACTGTGAAGCTTCGCTTGGCGTACGCCCCGGACATGATGGCAATGAACGCCGGCAGGATGGTGCCGCGGTAAAGGGCCGATCCTGCTTTTGTCCGCTCGGGCTGCACGGTCCGGGCCTGGTAGAGCCCGATGTCCTCCTCAGATACTCCACCTTCGGGCTCGAACATCGTGAAGAGATGACGCATGAACTTCTTGTTCCCCTGCAGGCGCCGACCGATGATGGGAAGCGCCAACACGAACGCGTGCCAGAGCTTTGGAATGAGCCCCACAAGCCGTGCGTTTGGCCTGATGTGCACGTCGGGGGCACCAGTGACAACAAGTGCTTCCACCAGGTCCGGCCGTTCCATGGCAATGAGCTGGCCGATGATGGCGCCCCAGTCATGCGTGAGGAACCGCGCCCGCTGGATGCCCAAGGCACCCATGAGCTGGACGACATCCTCTACGAGCTTGCTGGCGGTGTAGCCATGTGCGGGAGCGTCGGTCCAGCCGAATCCGCGCTGGTCCACGGCAATGACCCGGTAGTGCTCGGCCAGGCGGGGAATGACGCCGCGCCACTGCCACCAGTGCTGCGGGAAGCCGTGAAGCAGGAGAAGCGGGTCCCCGCTTCCGGCCTCCGCGATATGCATGTGCAAGCCCTTCACGTCGACCCACCGATGGGTTACGTGGTCGAGGTGCGGCAGGGCGGGGCTTGTGCCGTGCATGAACCCAATTTACTACTTAAGTAGTAGGCGTGTCAGGAGGGCTCCGGGCAGCCCCCGAGAGCCTTGCAGGCGTTCACGCAGCCATTCAACCAGTAGGTCTCCTGTCCGGGCTTCACCTCGGCGGTCGATTCAACTTTTCCACGGACTGTTTTAGGTAGGGCAGTGAGATCTGTACTCCAGACAAGCGCGGCAGTGGCGGCAACGATTGCTGAGGACATCGACGTGCCGTTGCCGATGTCGTAGTTCTTGGATCGATTGAACTGCCCCTCCAGAACAAACGGGTGGTTGGGGAATGTTGAGAAGACGGCGGCTCCGGGTGCTGCAATGTCCACCCAACTGGATCCGTACGTGGAGAAGGCCGCTTTGGCGTCGTTGTTGTCGGTAGCGCCGACTGCGATGACGTTCGGGTATGCGCCGGGGTAAATCTTGGTCTGGTTACCGCCGTTGCCTGCTGCAGCAACCAGCACCGCGCCCTTGTTCCATGCGTTGTTGACGGCAGTCTCAAGTGTGCGTGATGCCCGCACCCCGATGCTCATGTTGATCACCTTGGCTCCGTTGCTGACTGCCCAGTCAATCCCGCTGGCGACGCCCGACGTAGAGCCAATCCCCCTGTCGTCCAGCACTTTGCCTGCCAGGATCAGGCAGCCCGGGCACACACCGGCCACGCCCGCGGTGTTGTGAGAGGCGGCGACGATGCCGGCCACATGGGTACCGTGGCCGTACTTGTCTTCATTCGTGGCCGCACCACTGAAGTTGGCGCGCGCAACCACCTTGGGGTTGATGTCGGGATGGTCAAGATCAACACCTGAATCGAGCACAGCTACTTTGATGTCGGTGCCGGGAGTGATCTTCCACGCTTCGACGGCGTCAATATCGGCGTCCAACGTGCCCGCGGCGATGTCGATTCGTGCAACCTTGGGCTCTACGCCGGGCTGGCTGAAGTTGTTGGTATAGGGCTGGCCCGTGTTTTGCAGCGCGTACTGGCGGTCGAAGAAGGTGTCAGCTGTTGCGGCGTTGGCCACCTGATCGGGTTCGGCGTACTCCACTACCGGGTTGCGGCTCAAAGCATCGATGAGCTGAAGCTCCTTCCCAGCCGGAACCTTGATGACGTGAGCGCCGGTGTCCCCGATAGCAGGCCCCTCACCGAGGCCGTGCTGGCGCAGCACCCCGGCGGCCGCACCCTGGTCCCGGAACTTGACCATGATTTGTCCCGCCACATGAGATGGATCCGGTGCCGCGTGCCCCGCAACTGCCGAGTTGATTGCCCCGAATACCAACATTGCCGCTGCGAAGCCAGCCAGAACGATCTTTTTCATGAGGGTCATATTGCTCCAACCGGCACCCGGCTGGGTAGGGGAAACCGGCAAACTCCCCTACCTAATCCCACCGGAGGGAGGGCATTGCATTGTGCGGCATACGGGCAGTCGTTACGATGCTGGCGGGGAGAGGTCCCGGTCTCGGATGACTACCGTAAGGGGCTACCCATGACCGACTTCTTCACCATGCAGCCCGGCGAGGCCGCCGCCCCCGTGCCACCGGGTCCGGTCCTGTGCACAGGGTCGGCGTCCATGAGGCGTATCCACCGCGTCTTCCTGTGGGCATACAGCGAGGCGCCCGGCCTGGTGCGTTCCGCCGCTGCCGGCGATACTGCCCGCGCGTCTTACGTGGGCGAAGTGCTGGGGAACTTCGACAAACTGCTCCACATTCATCATGAGGGCGAGGACGAGCTCATGTACCCGCAGCTGAAGGAAAGGGCACCAGCCTGCGCCTTGCATGTGGGGCAGATGCTTGAGCAGCACCGCCAGGTCACCCAGCGGCTGGAGGACATCGGGCCCATCCGCCTGCGGTGGATGGAAACGGCGGACGCGGAAACCGGCAATGAACTTGCCGAGCGCTACGAGGAGCTGTCCTCCATCCTCAACGAACATCTGCGGCGTGAGGTCACCGAGGTGATGCCCGCCGTCGACCGGGTGATGACCCAGGAGGAACTGAAGGCAGCCGCGGAACACGGGAGCAGCCAGGTCAGCAACAAATTCTTGGTGGGGTACCTGGGAATGGTGCTGGCCACGAACCCGCCGGCGGACCGGAAAGAACTGTTCAAGGAGATCCCCGCGCCGGTCCGGATTGCCTACCGTCTCATCGGGCGGAGGATGTACCGGAAACAGTACGCGACGCTCTTCCCGGGACGCCCGATTCCCGAGACTCTGTAATTCGCACCGCAAGGCATAACTGGTAGACCCGAGCCATACGCGATCGCTAGTATTCACTCACTGCGCGCTGGGCTACAACAAGGAAACGTATCTTCTATGGCGCCATTTCGAGTCATCCTGCTGCCGGGTGCTGTCCTGCCTGCTGACGACGCATACGGCCGGCTGCTGGAGGTTCTTGGGTCCGGCGTGGACGCCGTCGCCAAGGACCTGGAGTTGTACGCCGAGGACAATCCGCCTCCGGGCTGGAACCTGGACACCGAAGTGGACGGTGTCCTGCGCGAGGCCGACGCCCGCCGCTGGGACACGTTCCACCTGGTTGGCTATTCCGGTGGCGGCGCCGCTGCACTCGCGTTCACGGCCAAATCTCCGGAGCGGCTGCAGAGCCTGGCCCTGCTGGAGCCGGCCTGGGCGGGAAACTGGGACTGGAGCACCGCCTATGCCGAACACTGGGAAAGGTACCAGTTGCTGGAGGCGCTCCCTCCGGAGCAGTTCATGCCCGCTTTCATGAGGCTGGGAGTCAGGCCCGGCGTCGTCCTTGCGCCACAGGAGCCGGGTCCCCCGCCGCCGTGGATGGCGAAACGGCCGGCGGGTATCCGGGCGTTCCTGCGAAGCTTCAGGGACTACGACTTGGGCAGGTCCCGCCTGGCCGCCTTCAGCCATCCGGTGTTCTTCGCCCTGGGCGGCCTGAGCCATCCGGATGACTACGGGGACATAGCAGCACGGCTGTCCAGGGTCTTCTTCCCGGACTTCCATCTCGAGGTCTTTCCTCATCGCCATCACTTCGACCCGCCCCATCGGATTGAACCTGATCGGCTGGCCGAGGGGCTCCGACGGCATTGGGCCGCAGCGGCAGAGGCGCCTTCCAGCCGCGCCGCCGGCAAGCAACCGGACGACGAAACATCCACCGCCCGCTATGGCACAAGTAGCGCGATCCAGGATGGGCTTATCCCCTGACAACCTGGATCGTGGCCCTGCCCATGATGTGCGCAACGGGAGGGGTCAGGGCAGACGGCGCGAAGCCGAAGCGTTCATTATCCTGAATGGCGAACCCTGCTGCCCTGATGGCGCTGAGCGTGTCCCGGTTGGGGTGGCATCCTCCGGCGGCACGCTGCCACACGGGCGTGAGCAGGTCTTCAACAGCGGCCAGGAGAGGCCAATCCGAACGCACGTGTTCGTAGTAGGCCAACGTCCCGCCCGGTTTGAGGACGCGGCGGACTTCCGCGAGGACGGTGGCCTGGTCGGTGACGCTGCACAGAACGAGGCTGACCACAACGGCGTCCACGCTCCCAGTTTCGGCCGGGATGTGCTCGGCCACTCCGGGAACGACGGTGGCCGGGACCGCCGCAACCCGGACTTCCTGCTGCGCACGGTTTCTGAAGTAGTCATCGGGTTCAAGGGCCAGGACATGGGTGACCGTCTGCGGATAGAGCGGAAAAGACGAGCCGGCCCCGGCCCCGAGCTCTATGACCGATCCGTGCAGGCCTTCGAGAATGCGGCGGCGGTGCTCAGTGGCTCCACGGCGGTTCATGCCGTCAACGGACCGCGCGTAGGCGCGGGCAAACCGTGGGTGCTGACCGCCGTCCAGCTCATGTCCGCGTCCTGGGCTGGGGAACGCCTGGTCCATCCGCTTCCTCCCTCGCAATCGAACCGCCGCCGTGCACTGTTCCTGCTGCACGCCTCGGCGAAGCTCAAGATCAGCCTCAGCCTAGTGGGGCCCAGCCGGGCGAAGCTGCTGGGCCCCTCGAAATAAGCTAGGGCTGTTGGCAGCCTTCGGCTCTGACTGCTTCGCAGGCGTTCACCCGGCCGCGGCTCCAATAGGCGCCCGTGCCATCAATACGGTCAGCAGTTGATTCCACCTGTGTCCGAACTAACGAGTTTGAAGCCTCCGCAGGCATGGTGGTCCACACCAACGCGGCAACTGCTGCGACAACAGGCGAAGCCATCGAGGTGCCACTGGCAATGTCGTAACCCCTTGCGCGGTTGTTCTGGATCCCAAGGGTGAACTCGTGGTTCGGGAAGGTCGAAAACACGCTGACACCGGGAGCCGCGACATCCACCCACTTCCCGAACGTTGAGAACGAGGCCTTGGCGTCCCTGTTGTCGGTTGCCGCGACGGCGATCACGTTCGGATAGGCGCCCGGGTAGATCTTGGCCTGCGTACCCCCATTCCCGGCAGAGGCCACGAGCACAACGCCCTTGTTCCACGCGTTGTTGACCGCAGCTTCCAGGGTGCGAGAAGACACACGTTGTCCCAGGCTCATGTTGATCACCTTGGCGCCATTGGCCACCGCCCAGTCAATGCCCCGTGCGATGGCCGAGCTGGAGCCGGTCCCGGCATCGTTAAGTACCTTCGCGTCCAGGATGTCGCACCCCGGGCACACCCCTGCCACACCGTCGTTGTTGTGATAGGCGGCCACGATACCGGCGACGTGGGTGCCGTGGCCGTATTTGTCGTAGTCCTCGGCGACTTGGATCTGCTTGTCGCTGAGGTTGGTCCGCGCAACCACCTTGCCTGAGATGTCCGCGTGGTCCACTGCCACTCCTGAGTCGATGATGGCCACCCTGACGCCGTTCCCCTCGGTGCGGGTCCAGGCTTCCACGGCGTCCACGTCAGCGTCCTGCGTGCCCTTGTCCACAAACACCGGGTACTCCGGGTAGTTGTTGAAGAATGACTGGCCGTCGTTCTGCAGGGCGTACTGACGGCCAAAAAAAGGATCGTCTGTCGCGGCTGTGACCAATTGGTCCGGCTCGGCGTACTCCACCGCCGGGTTACGGCTCAATGCGGTGACGAGCTGCAGTTCCTTGCCCGCAGGGACCTTGATGAGGCGGGCGCCCGTACTGCCGATGCTGCCGCCGTCGCTCAGTCCATGCTGGCGCAAAACGTCAGGCGCGGCGCCGTTGTCACGGAACTTGACCATGATCTGTCCAGCAATGTGCGATGATTCGGAAGCTGCGTTGCTCGGAGCCGCCAGGGTGATTCCGCCAAGCGCCATCATCGCCGCTGCGAAACTACTGGCCACAATTCGTTTTTTCATAGCGCTTATCTTGCGGCAACAGTCACCGGCTGGATACTCCTCCCGAAAGTGTTACGGCGAGCCCGGCAGCCGCAGTGGTGCCTTCAAAGCATTCGAGCAGCGTCTCCACCAGGTGCGGGGCGAAGTCCTCCTCCAGCGACAGCACCACGCGGCACCGTGCGCCCGTCACCGGAGGGTAGCCGGCATACAGCCCCCGAAGGTCGCAGATGGTCTGCCCGCGGCCCGGCCCGTTAGAAGTGTCGACGGCGGCACGCACCACGGGCGCAACAGCAGCCCTAACAGCGCCAACAGCGAGCGCCGCCGCCAGCGGATCGTGCATGGCGGAGCAGGGCCGGCCGTAGATGTCCTCGTAAAACCGGAAGTAGTAGCCCAGCATCTCCCCCAGCGCCTGGGCCACCGGCGAAGAAGACGCCAGCAGCGCCTGCCGGTGCGGCTCCTCCAGGACCGAGTTCATGGTCACGTCCAGCGGCACCAGGGTCACGTCCCAGTCGGCGGCCAGCACCAGGTCGGCGGCCTCGGGGTCGTTGAAGATGTTGGCCTCCGCCACGGGGGTGATGTTCCCGGGAGCCAGGGCCGCCCCGCCCATCACCGTCACGGACTCCACCAAAGACGGCAAGGCAGGTTCCAGCCGCAGCGCCTCGGCGATGTTGGTCAGCGGACCGATCGCCAGCACCTTCAACGTGCCCGGGTACGTACGGGCCAACCGCACCAGCATCTCAGCCGCGCTCTCGGACACAACGGAAGCAGCCGCCGTCGGAAGCGTTACCCCGCCGATTCCGTTCTCCCCGTGCACCCACGGCGCCCCGCCGCCGAAGGAACCGGCAAGGGGGTCGTGCGCGCCAAGCGCCACCGGCACATCACCGGAGCCGGCAAGCGCCAGCAGGTCCAGGGTGTTGCGGGCCCCGGCGGCGGCGCTCACGTTGCCGCTGACGGTCCCGATCCCGACCACATCAGCAAAAGGGGAGGCAAGCAGGTAGGCCAGGGCGAGGGCGTCGTCGATGCCGGTGTCGCAGTCCAGGTAGAACGGGGAGGGCGTGGTCATGGTGGTTCTCCTAAAGTGATAAGGGGTTAGACGGTCTCGCCCTTGGGGGCGGCGACGAAGAGGCTGACGATAAACGCGGCGGCCGTGATGGCCACCGAGATCCAGAGGGCGGTTGCGTACCCGGCGGCGGTGGCCTGGGCGGCGAACGGCGCCACGAGGACGACGCCGAGGCTCGCCCCGATGCCGAAGGAGGCACCGTTGATGCCGGGCAGCGCGGCCGGTGCTTCCTTGGGTGAGAGGAGCACCGAGAGCCCGTTGATGGCGGTGAGGAAGAAGCCGTTGTAGAAGATGCCCAGGGCCGCGACGGCGATCAGCACCGCCGCCTGGTTATCCGAAAAGGTGGCGGCGGCGATGGCGCAGGCCAGGCTGAGCCCCGTGCCGAACCGGAGGGTCTTGATCCAGCCGCGGCGGTCGGCCAGCCAGCCGGCCAAAGGTGCGGCGAAGACGCCAATCAGGGCGGCGGGGGTGAGGAACAGCAGAGCCGAGATGGAGGCGGTGAGCCCGAAGCCGCCGTCGGGATCCTGGCTGAGCAGCACCACGGTGAAGTTGATGATGGCGAAGATGCCGGCCAGGGTGAGGACGGTGGTGGCGATGACCGGCCACACCTGGCGGGAGCGCAGGTGGTGGACGGCGATCAGCGGGTGGCTGCGGCGTTTCTCGATCATCCAGAAGGCGGCGAAGGACGCGACGGTCCCGGCCAGCAGCGCGAAGGTGCCGGGCGCGGTCCAGCCTGCGGCCGAGCCGCCGGAGACGAAGTAGGTGGTGAACACCAGGAACAGCGAGAGGGATCCGGCGCCCCACCAGTCCATGGCGCCGCGCACGCCCTGCGGCCGTCCGGCCGGGACGATTTTGATGATGCAGGCCGCGGCGATGGCGGTGAGGACCAGGACCACCACGAAGATGGACCGGAAGCCGAGGGTCTCGGCCATGAGCCCGCCCACGTAGCCGTCCACGCCGCCCACTCCCCCGTTGATGGCGGCGATGATGCCCACGGAGGTGCCGAAGACCTTGGCGTGCAGGTTTTCGCTGAGCACGATGTAGGCCAGGGCGAAGACGGCGCTGGAGACGCCCTGCAGGAACCGGCCGGTGACCAGCAGCGGCAGGGTGGGGGCGCTGATGCAGAGGATGGTGCCGGCGCCCATGATCGCGAGGACCAGCAGCAGCGCGGCGCGGCGGCCGATGAAGTCGCTCCACCGGCCAATTACGGGCCCGGCGATGGCGCCGGCCAGGAAGAACATGGACTGGACGGGGGCGGCGCTGTCGGCACCTTGGCCGAACTCGCCGGCGATCTGCGGCAGTGCAGGGGTGACCATGCTGGCGTTGAGCTGGAAGGACAGCACGCCCAGCAGCAGGGTGGAGATCAGCAGGGCGGCGCGGCGGCCGGCGAATCTCGCTTCGTCGGGAAGGACGACGGCGGAGGCGGCTTCCGCGGAGGGCGCGGCGGCCGCCGGGGTTGGGGTGTTCACATCAAACTCCTTTGTTCTGCAGGCGGGTCCTGCGCTTGGGATGTGAGTTGTTATACAACCATGTATGACGGACAAGTACAACTATGGTCTACACTATTTCTCAATCCGGCCGCTTCCGGCCCCTCCCCCGTTAGGACTTCCCATGAGCACTCGACTTCCTGCCGTCACTGTCGTCGGCAGCATCAACCTGGACCTGATCGCCGCCGCTGAGCGGCTGCCCACTGCTGGTGAAACCATCGGCGGCGCTTTCCTGTCCGAGCAGGCCGGCGGCAAGGGCGCCAACCAGGCCGCGGCAGCTGCACGGCTGGGCGGCAGCGCCCGGATGGTCGGCGCCGTGGGCAATGACGTGAACGGGCGGCGGATGCTGGACGCGCTGTCTGGCGCTGGGGTGGACACCGCTGACGTGGACGTCCTGCCGGGGCCAACAGGGACGGCGCTGATCGTGGTGGACCGCGACGGCGAGAACCAGATCGTGGTGTGCCCGGGCGCCAACTCGAGCCTGTCGCTGGACGGGGTGGAGTTTCGCCCAGAGGAGACGGTGCTGTGCCAGCTGGAGGTGGGCCTGCCCGTGGTGCTGGAGGCAGCCCGGCGGCATGCCGGCTACTTCGTGCTGAACGCGGCGCCGGCCATGGACCTGCCGGCGGAGTTGCTGGAGCGCTGCGACCTGGTGATCGTGAACGAGAGCGAGTACGCCTTGATCCCCGCCCTGACGCAGGCGAAGCTGGTGGCGGTCACGTACGGCGGGGACGGCTCGGCGATGTTCGAGCGCGGCCGGAAGGTGGCCGAGGCTCCGTCGGTTGCTGTGACGGTAGCGAACACCGTTGGCGCGGGCGACGCGTTCTGCGCCGCACTGGTTCTGGCGCTACGGCAGGGGCTGGACTATGCGCATGCTCTGGCCGTGGCGAATGCGGTGGGTGCTGACGCCGTGGGTGATCCGTCTTCGCAGCCGGATGTGGCACGGCTGGGTCACTACGTTGCGCGGATCGCTGTATCCGAGGGCGTGCTGTGAGTGTCTCGTTCAGGCGGGCGGTACCGGTCGACTTTCCGGAGGTCCGACGCATCACCCGCGAGGCGTACCTACGTGCCGGGCATTTCCCTGCGGACCATCCGTACATGAGCGTGCTTGAGGATGTGGAACATCGCGCCGAGCATGCACAGGTGTGGGTGGCGGAGGCCGCCGAAAATGTGGTCGCGGCGGTCACGCTGACGTTCGCCGGCCAGCCGTACAGCGAGATCGCCACCGACGGGGAGCTGGAGTTCCGGCGTGCTCAACAGAAGCATTGTCGCTGTCCCGCTACGCCACCTCGGCGACCGGCATGAATCTCTTGGCGTTCCTGGCTTACTATCAGGTGCTGGAATTCTTCTTTGCTCGATACTCCGAGTTGGAAGCAATCCGGAAAGCTCGAACAAACTTAAGAAACCCTCTGTTCAATATCGAGGACGATGGGCAATTGGGGCGCCTTTTAATGCTGGGCGGCGGCGCCAAAGGCAGATCGGAACGAGACCAATTGAAGGCAACGCTTCGATCCTGCCTGGAAGTAGATGAGATCGACACCTTTGTATTGCACCACCCCGAACGCGCCGCGCATCTCAAGAACAAGAAAAAGATTGTTGACGTATCAATCATTAATGTCGAAAATCGAGGGGTTGACCTCATCGATCAGGTAGCTTATCGCATCTATGAAATTCGGTGCCGGGTGGTTCATGCAAAGGATGGGGGTGGCCACGATTCGAAGCTGCTTATGCCCTATTCTCCTGAGGTAAAAGAGTTGAGCCACGACGTTGATCTAGTTAGGTTCTGCGCACAACGCGCGCTGATCGCAAGTGCAGGCCCAATACAGCATTAGTAAGTTCACCGCAGAACTCATCCAGGCGGCGGCAAGGCTGCAGAAACCTCCGATCGAAGGAGAGCGGCACAGCTGCGGGGCGATCAACCTTGCCGACCGCCAAGCAGGGCGGCCGTTGCAGTTGCTATATTCAGGTGTCAGAAAGGCGCCTTCCCGCGCGTCCAACTATGGTTCCAGTTCCCCGCATGCCCTGTGGCCTGAAAATCGGTTATTTCAACGTTTGCGAAGGGGTTGTCAAGGTAGCGGACGTCACCGCCCCTGAAGTGGCCTGAATCAAGCCGAACGAGAGCAAGGCGATAGTAGGGTTTAGCATTCTTCCCCGTAACAACCTCATTGTGTGTGACCCAGAAGTCGGCCATTTCAGCAACATGTGCGACGACCTTGATGCGGTAGGTCTGACCGGACACAGGGTCGGTCGACAGGATGTCGTAGCCATGAGTGTTGCCCACTTGCAGTTCTGGGATCCGGCCAATTGCGCGCTCCTGTGCGAGCACAAGCTCAATGCTGCGACGCTGAACGGACATCGAGGGTACCCCGTTCATCGGCCTGCTATCGATAGGAACATCGGAATCAAGCATCACAGCAGGAAGAACAAGCGCCGCTGTGACGATTAGCGGCGATTTCGTGGACATCTTGCCCTGTTGGTCGATAAGTTCGAGCCGACGGTCGAGTCGCATATGAAGGTCCGTCGCCCTTCGGCTCAAACTCTCCGAGGATTCCTTGAGCTTCTCCCCAAGGTTCTCCCGCTCGGCTGCGGCCACCGCCTCCGAGAGAAGTCGTTCAATTTCATATTTGAGACGTGCCTCGACTAACCCGCGTTGTTTGTCGAGTTCGGCCGACCGGCGAGGCTGGATAGAAGTGAGGTAGCTGGGCAATTCGTTCTCGATAATCCAGCTCACCGCATTTGATTCTGCACTGTGCAACCAGGGAAGTGCCTTCGCCTGTCGAACGGAGGCAACGTCAGGCGCCGACGTGCAGTCAAGGTAGGGAGCCGGACCGGCGTCGGTCACTGCGCCGTCCTCGCTCACATAGGCGTAACCGAATCTGCGCGCGACCGAAGCGCCCAACGAGTCAACGATTTCTTCGACTACCCCTACCAGTAGGCAGGGCGACTCGATTCTCGCGGAGACAAGCACGGTGCCCCGGTTGAGGACTCCGGCCAGAGTGGTAACTGCATGGTCCATCACCGAATCATGGAGAGGATGACCTGGTGCCAGCAAGTCCGCGCTGGTTCCCCCTTCATCGTGTACGAGGCTGAGATCGAAAGTCACGCGTTCATATCTTGTGGCGACGGGACCGTACTTGCCGTTGCGAAGCGTGGACGGCACATGACCAATCTCGTAGCGGCCCTTCTCTCGCCTTACTATTTTGCCGCCGAACCGTGTGAAGGCCTCCTTAAAAGCCAACTCAATGTAATGGGGCTGAAGACGACGAGCACGAGCTTCATCCATCGAAGCTCGGAGGCTGGCAAGATCGGCATCGGACAGGTGCTCGCTGGCTAGGGCGCGTTCGTTGAGCAGTTCTTCCAACCCCTCGGACACGCTTCGGTCGATAACCTGGTGCATACGTGCCTTGGTTTCAGGTAGTTCACCATAGCGAATCGCCTCAATCAGCAGTTCCCGGAGGGGCGTATCTGCAAAAGCCGAACCTAGGACATCGAAAACATTGCCACCGTAGGCTTTGCGCTGCTCCTCAATCTTATTAAGCAGCGCTGTGAAGACTTCGCCCTCCCGCGTATTAGCGGCGACGAGGTTCCATAGCCGGCAAACCTCCGTCTGCCCGATGCGATGAATACGCCCGAAGCGTTGCTCGATGCGATTTGGATTCCAAGGCAAGTCGTAATTGACCATCAGATGTGCGGCTTGGAGATTCAAACCCTCGCCCGCTGCGTCCGTTGCCAACATTATCTGGCAGTCCGGGTTCTTAGTGAATTCCTCGGTTATGGCACGGCGATCGTGTCTGCGAATGCCACCGTGGATCGCGACGACAGCCTTTGGGCGGCCTATCAGGTGTGTGATGCGCTCCATGAGGTAGTTCAGGGTGTCTCGGTGCTCCGTGAAGATAATGAGCTTGCGTGGCTTCCCATAGGAATCCAGCGGTATGACGTTGTCTTCAAGGATCAATCGAAGCTCGGACCACTTTTTGTCCTCCCCGCGGTCGCGTACTTCCCCCGCGACCTCGGCTAGTGACGTAAGCTCTTGGATCTCTGCTTCAAGCTCCGCGATCGTTTCTGCGGCCGTCGCAGCGTCGACTACGTTCTCTTCGAACTCCTCGAGATCTTCGGCGGATACCTCGACGATATCGATGTCCGAAGTGATGTACTTGTAGCGCTCAGGTCTGAGGACATCTCGATCCTCACGATACGTGCCGTTCTCAATGCCACGCTTAGTGAAGTCCAGTCGCTGCGCGCGACGAACCAGGCTACGGTGAATAGCCTCTGGACTGGACGCAAGCCTCCGTTGCAAAACAGTCAACGCAAAACCGACGGTGTTACGACGTTTGCCATCAAGCTTGGCGGCTCGATTCATGCCGTTACGAACGTAGTCGGTCACCTGCTGGTAGAGGTCATTCTCCAGCTCGGTGAGCTCATACGGGATAGACTCGGCAATCCTTTCCGGAAAGAGTTTGCGACCCTCAAACGTTAAAAGGTCTTCCTTAACCATTCGGCGCATGACGTCACTGGTGTCGACGGAGACGCCGTTCTTACCGGCGAATCGGTCCTTATCGAGCAAACTAAGAAAGAGTTGAAAATCCTCCTCTTTACCGGAGTGTGGCGTCGCGGTCATGAGGAGGAAGTGCCGAGACACCTCGCTGATCAGCTCTCCGAGTTGGAACCGTTTGGTTTTTTCCAACTTGTTACCGAAGTAGTGTGCGCCCATTCGATGCGCCTCGTCTACGATCGCTAAGTCCCAGTGGCTATTTCGTAGCCGGTGCTGGAGGTCCTCGTTGCGCGCCAGCTGGTCCATGCGCGCAATAAGCAGATGGTTATTCTCAAAGACGTCGTTGCCCAGACTTGTATCAATCATGGACGTTGTGAGGATGTCGAATGACAGACCGAACTTGAAGAACAACTCGTCCTGCCACTGTTCAACTAGACCACCTGGCGCGACTATGAGACACCGTTGCACGTCTTCACGAAGGATCAGCTCCTTGATGTAAAGCCCCGCCATAATCGTTTTGCCTGCCCCCGGGTCATCCGCCAACAGGAATCGCAAGGGGGTGCGCGGCAACAACTCGCCGTATACGGCACGGATCTGGTGAGGAAGCGGCTGAACGTTACTCGTCGCGACGGCGAGCATCGGATCATACAGACCTGCGAGCTTAATTCTCTGCGCCTCAGCGACGGTCTTAAAGTCGATGGAAGAAGCATCGAATGGTCGGCTTCCCGAAGTTGAGACCGCAAGCGAATCCTCGTCACGCCGGAACATCACGCGCTGTCCCAAGCCACCCGACGATGTCTTGTACGTCAGCTCAACTGCGTCCCGGCCATGAGGCTGACCGAAAATCACCTGCACTACCTCATGAGGCACGACGCCAGTAATCTGCAGGCCCGGCGCCAAGTCCTCTAACTTCAATTGATTTTCTCCAGTTTCGCGTACCATTCTATCCAGCCGGCCCACTTCGCGTCGGACCTTCAACCATCTTGAAGAATACTGCCAAGGGGGCTCGATGAAGCGCGCCGAGCGCCAACAATTAAGCGTGCTTATCGAACAAGTGCGGGGTTGGATCCAGACAGTCGAAGAAGTCCGGCAACTCGCTGCGCACTTGCCGCTTTCAGGCCCAGCTAACTTAGCGGACGATGACCGGAATCTCCTGGTCAGGGTTGAGGAAGCAGCTGCGTCTGGCGACCCTCACGAAGCCGACCGTCTGACACAGACAACCTGGCTCACGAGTGGCAAGAGACTCCGACCCGCGCATGACGCCGCTGCCCGACTTGCTCACTTCCGGGATTGGTACTGTTCGATCGGCGCCCCACAACGTCTCGAGCAACTCCAGAATGAACTGACAGCACGTGGAGTCGCTGAACGCGACGCCCTCGCCGACATTCTGAGCTCCCTAACCGAAACGGGAAGCAAGGCGTCACAGATGCTCGATGAGGCCTCTCATCTGCCAATCACCCGAGACCGGTCCCTCCGAGATGACGAACGTAGTGCTGGCCTAGCACTCATCGACCTTCTTAATGAGCACCACGATGAGTCGATGAAGCTTCTCGATCCGTCCTGGTGCGCGGCAGGCGCCTGCGCTAAGGCCCACGCATCCACCCGCATTCTGCACGAAGCGTGGATCCTCGGACGCAAGGGCGGGACTGCAGAGCGGATAAGTGCTGCTGCGACCCGCGTGTCAGCTCAACTTTCGCTTGAGCGATCCCGACTGCCTCAGATCTTTAAAGATTTGGCGACCTGGCGAGCGGCCGCGCAGCAGGCCGAGTTCGCCGCGGAGCACATGCCAATCAATCCTGCAGGGGTGCTGTCGGAGTCTGAATCGAATGCCATTCAGACTCTCATCCAAACCTACGATACAGATGCTGGTATAGCTAACGTTGTTGCAGCGGAGATGAGTTGTAGCAGCAAGTCGTGCTCGCAGACTCACGAAACAACAGCACGACTGGCAGCTTTGCACGCCTCAATCACCGCGCACGGAACGAATCACCCCATACTTAGCGTGGCCGAACGGCTCCAGGCAGCGCGATCGGATGAGTGGGAGCGACTTCGCGCGGCGTTGGATGACCTCGAGGACTGGGATAGGTCAGCCTCACTCGTCTTGAGCCGCTCCGCACATCTGCCCCTAACGAGGACATACGCTCTTACCAAAAGAGAGCGAACGGCGGCGGTCACCATTCGAGAAGTGTTAGCTGAACACAGTGTTGAGGTACGTCAGCTCCTTGACCCCGCCTCGTGTGAATCTGGGCATTGTGGTGGCCTTCACCGAGCCGGTGCGCTCTTGAATGAGGCGTATGTGGATTTGCTCACATCGGGCGGCGGGCAAGCAGTTGTGGCGGCCAGCGCCTGCATACAGGAACAGATGGAGGATGAGCGGGCGCGACTGCGCACCGCTTTAGATGACCTTGAAGAGTGGGGGATGGCCGCGTCACTCGCGTTGATCGAGGCCGAACATCTGCCTCTGACACGGACCGGCGCTCTCTCAGAATTCGAGCGCACTGCTGCCGCGAGGGTCCAAAACCTCAACGAGGCGCATAGCCCGGAAGCCCGGCGCCTCCTCGACCCGAGCTCATGCGATGGGGACGGCTGCCATAGTGCCCATGAATCTGCGTATCTGCTAGGTCAGGGTCATGCGGATCTGTTGGCATCGGACGAGGGGCAAGCAGTCGTAGCGGCCTGTGATCGGGTAGGGAATCTGCTTAAGGACGAGCGACTGAAGGTCGCAGTTCTCTACCAGGATGTCCTAGGTTGGCCGGAATTAGTGCAACAAATTCACGCCACTCGCAAGGATGCATTGGCCAACGCAAAAGCCATCGTCCAGCAACTGATTGACGACTCGGCCTCAATTAAGATCAGCCGCACAGCCATGAGGTTGCTCCCGCTGCGGGAGAGCAGTGAAGTCTTGGTTGCCAGCCTCTCTGTCCTTCGGGACGCCGCGCTCACTCAAAGAGACAACGAGTTTCTGACTGGAACCGCAGCGCTGGCTGGCCGGGTCGCCGGAATGGTTGGTGACGGCTTCAACCCCGAGTGGGAATGCGAGGCTGGAGGACAATGTGACTCTGCTCACCAAGTTGTCCTGGAAGCCTTTGAGGCCGCCGACTTCGTCAAAGCGCAGCTGGCCCGACTGTCTGTAAACCTCCAGAACACGCCGACTGACTCCAAACAGTTACTCGATCCCTCCCTTGGGCTGGAAGCCTATCTGCCCGCGAATTACACGATCGCCGAGGCTCTCCCTTTCAACTTACTGAGGGGCGCGTGGGGCAAGCTCCCGCTCATCACTAACGCAGAGAAGGCCGCGGAAGAGGCAGCGATTGAGGCACGTGCAGCGGCCGACAAAGTCCGAGCCGGAGACGTTTCCGATGCGCTAAAGGCGATGGATCTCGAAGTCTTACGCAAAGCAGCTCCACAGCGGCAGCTTCGGACAGCTCCGTTGCAGGACTACGAGCTGAACAACGTTTGGGACGTTCTGCGCTTCCAAGACGAATATTCACTGAAATCCCTGCCCGGTCTCGGCGAAGCCTCCGCGTGGCCTATCGCCCAGGCGTCGCTGCGCCTTTTCGAGGCTGTGCGAGAGGAAACCCCCGTCCGTATCGACGTAAAGCGGAAGGGAAAGGCTACTACCGCGCTACTGGAGTCGCTCGCGCGCTGGGACAACGCACGGAAGTTCAGCCCGACTGAGGACGAAGTGGCGCTGGCAAGCGGTCTATCTCGACTCGTCAAGAAGAAGGGTAGCTCTACGCCCCTCGGGGTTCTGGCGATCGTAAAAGGAAAGCTTCCCAAAAGCCCCACCGCCGTTTCAGCAGTGTTGAATGACGCGTTGAATCGCGTCGTTCCTCCTCTCGGTACTGCGAGCATTTGGACCGATTTCCTCTCCCGACCGGCTGACTATTTCGGCATGCTTACTGAACTTGGATTCATGACCGAGGATGAGAAGAGCATGCATGGCGATCTCCCGGAAGAGATCGTTGGGGCAGTGCGCGCCAAGGAACTGAAGCGTGATTATCTAACCGCCTCGCTTCGTGCTTATCAGAGCTTCGGTGCGCGATTCGCCCTCGTGCAAGAAAAGGTGATCATCGGAGACGAAATGGGGCTGGGTAAGACAGTTGAAGCCCTTGCCGTTCTCGCCCATCTCCGTGCGCGCGGTCAGTCGCATTTCCTCGTCGTCTGTCCGGCCGCGGTCGTTAGTAACTGGACTCGCGAGACAGTAAAGCACACCAAGTTAAGGGCCTTACGCCTCCACGGCGCATTATGGGAGCGAAACCACGCGGCAAAGGCGTGGGTCAAGAACGGCGGCGTCGCCGTCACCACTTATGATCTCCTGCCGTGGATAGAGGAGCACTTGAGCGGAGTCGATCTGGGGTGCGTCATTCTCGATGAGGCGCACTACATCAAGAATCCCAGGGCTAAGCGCTCGCTCGCGGCGGCGGAGATCATCAATTCCACGAAGTATGCAATCTTGATGACTGGCACGCCGTTGGAGAACAGTGTCGCTGAGTTCCGCAATCTGATCAGCTATATCCGCCCCGACCTCGCGGAGGAAGCGCCTGAATTTCTCGCCAAGGCTTTTCGCAAGCATGTCGCGCCAGCCTACCTACGCCGCAACCAGGAGGATGTGCTCACAGAGCTTCCCGAAGTGGTCGAGATAGACGAGTGGATGGGGATGTCGCACTCTGATGAGCTGGTATACGGCCGAGCGGTAAGGGAAGGCCAGTTCATGTTAATGCGACGCGCCGCCATGATGTCGGAACAATCCATAAAGGTCAGCCGACTGCTAGAAATTGCAGGAGAAGCCGAAGCTAATGGCCGACGGGTCATCGTCTTTTCATACTTCCGAGAAGTCCTGAACCAGGTCGCTCGCCTACTACCCGGTCAGGTCTTCGGCCCCCTCACAGGGTCCATCGCTGCGGCGGACCGACAGAAGCTCGTTGACCGCTTCTCACAGGCCGGGCACGGCGCCGTCCTGGTTGCACAAATAACCGCGGGCGGTGTCGGTTTGAACATCCAGTCGGCGTCGGTCGTTGTGATCTGTGAGCCGCAGATCAAACCCACGATGGAGTCACAGGCGATCGCGAGAGCTCACCGCATGGGTCAGACCGACACTGTCCAGGTGCACCGTCTGCTTACGGAAGACAGCGTTGACGAGCGCATCCGCGACATTCTAAAAGACAAGAGGCAGCTCTTTGACGAGTTCGCGCGGGACAGTGTTATCGCAAAGCAAGCTCCCGATGCGGTTGACGTATCTGAGGTCGAGCTTGCACGACGTGTGGTGGCAGCGGAGCGCGAAAGACTATCTATTGTGGCAGGGTGACATGTCGATGACTGCTGCCCCGACCCTGAGCCGCTGAACGTTCGGTTTCGGAAGCGTTCGTGAACTCTCTCCCACCATAAAAAGCTGTCTCGCGGTTCCTGGCCCACATCCGGCCCACGGTCACCAAACGCAAATAATCGAAACGTGTGTACAAAACTTGTGGTGGTGGCCCTCTGACGCTGGCGCGCAGGCTGTGACTTGGCCGCTGCGGGAGTCGTCTACAAATGTGTACGGCGACGAACCACGGCAGGACGCTACTTCCTCTGCGGACGCCGGCTGATCTGCGAGGCCGGGACCTAAGCACTCCTGGCAAACCCTTCCCCGCGACCGGGCGTTCAGCGTGTCGTGAGTAGAATGCCCGTTGGGGCACAGTCACCACACTCGTTGATTGAGATCGGGGCTTACGTCGTGGGGTGTCAACTCGCCATTCAAGTCCGGGTGCCGCTGCGCCGTCCATTCCGAAAATCGCGGCGCAAGCGATGTTTCTGGCTGGCGGCGTGACTGCGGCTTTTCCGACAAACCATCCCCTTGGTTTTTCGGTCCGCACTCCACGGGCGGCACAGAACTCAATAAACGGGCCAAAACTCCGGAGATGCCTGGCCACCGCCGCGGGGCCCATCCCTGCCAATAGAGCGCGCTGCGGCGTGACATGGGCGCCCGGCCGGAGTCCTGCCACTTTCTTCTATCGTGCTGGCGCTTGTGGCGCGTATCGCGCGCACTTTTTTAAACTCATACTGCTCGTCGTTATCAGTTATTCGGCTTTCCGTCCATCAATATTATGTCCGGTGAACACTCGGAGCTTAGCGGCTGAATGCGCAGTTTAAGCGTGCAGTCGTGGTGAGCGCGGCCGTAGTGGGGATCAAGGTGTACCGCTGATGAGGTTATTACGGCCTGATTCCTCGCGCGGGTACCCATAAACCAAGCGCTTTGGCAAAGCCCGTCTCTAACTAGATGCGCCGTCCTTGAAGGTGACCTCGTAGCCGAGCGAAGCAAATAAGTTGGTAAGCACACTCTTAGCGTTATCAGCGGCCCGTTGCTGCAGATCTGATTCCTCCGCGGCAGCAGCTATCCGGCTTTCGGCGAGGCTGTAGAACTTGGCTTGCTGCGGCGCCTCGAATGCGTCGACAATCTGGTCCGCGACCCCACGCTTTTGGCTGTACACGCGCGTCCGCTCATGGTCAATGTTGGGCTTGTCGAGCTGGGGCTCGGGCAGCCGCACCGTCACCGACTTTCCGTCAGCGGATACCGCAAGGTCTTCTTCAGCTAGGTTCTCTAAATCAACGAGTGCGTTCACGGTTCCAACAGCAACAAACAAAGTTTTTCGGCCCTCGATAAAATCGGGCAGACCACCGATATTTTCCTCGTCCTCTATGACCAGTTCGAAGGTGCCAATGGCCGTATGGAGCTGACTTACGTCCCTCACGGACTTCAGCAGAACGGTTTGACTTGCGTTTGCGATCGGGCCAACTCCAAGCATCGTTGCCACGAGAAGTGCGGCCAGAACTGCGGCCGTCAGCGACGCCACCACCGCGAAGGACTTGAACGATCTAACTCTGGACATCGGACCCCATCTGCCTTGAACGGCATAGGTTCCGTTCCTGCTAGTTAGCCCCCAGCTGGGCTGGAGTGCTGGATGTAACTTCAGTGTAACGAGAGAGGCAGACAGACACGGGCGTGACACTTTCGTGATTGCGGATCCCTGTGTGGGACGATATCGATCGAACGGTAGCGAAACGCGGGGGCTTCAAAATCCTGCTGGCGGCCGGGTCACCCGCCTAGGCGGAATTTCGGCCTGCGAGGGGACATCACATGACAAACAAGAACAACGAGCTCGTGCCGGTATGGACACTTGCGACAACCGAAGTTAGCGTGACTGACGTGCTCGGCAGCGAAGGCCTCACGCCTGCTCGCCTTTCTGAGCTAAGGACGGTGTTGGCAGCACTGGCAGATTCCCCCATCGCCACGCTTGAGATGCATCCGATGCCTCCAGCACGCAATCGGAAGGGTGGGATCCCGCTTGATGCTGCAAGCCCGCTCGCTACGCAGCTGGCACAACTTGTATCGCAAACCGCTAAATCGGCTCCGCAGAAGCTGAATCTCGCCGAGACAGGCGAAGTGCTTTATACAATGGTGGTACCGGCGAAAGTTGCGTCCCAGGTGGGCAGCGGTCTCGTCACTCCGATGGTGTCCAAGACAGTTGCAGGAGGCGTCCATAGCGCGCTGCGCGACTCGCACGGTATCGTAGCCAACGCTACTTTTGTCCCTGTGGCTTGTAGTAAAGCCTCAGCTGTGGGTGCCGGTGCGGCAGGTGCGGCCGGGGCGGCAACTGGTTCGGCCGCGACAGCTGGTGTAGCGGTAGCTAGCGCCGGCGCTTTGACTGTAGCGGCGCCGCTCGTGCTGATGGCAGTGGCCGTCGGCGTCAGCGCGCACGCCGAACAACAACGTCAGGAAGCCATCGAGCGCATCACTGACCTCTTGGAGCAGTTGCACGAGGACTCCCTCGATAAGGAGCGTAACGAACTCGACGGTTCCCGCGAAGCGATCGATAAGGCCACTTCCATTCTCCTTGACAAGGGAAAAATAGGCTTCTCCCTTGGCTTGGATTCCTCTGTGCACGGGATCAACACTGCCATCGCTGCCACCCGTAGGCGGCTGAAGAAGTGGGAAGCTGCATTAGATGCCTTGCCTGACGGGGCAGTCGAAGTGAGCGCACTGAAGAAGTCGTTCCCCGGCGTCACCGAGGAAGGCGGCACGTTTCGAGCTCACTTGGAAATCGCGAGGCTTGCCATCGCTCTCAAACGGCGGGTGCTCGTGCTTCAGGCGGTCGATCACGCCCAGCAGGATACTAGCAACCCATTTACGAGCTTCATCGGAACACTGCGCGACGACGGGCGCAGCACCGACGAATTGGAGTCCGGCATCACCGAGGTTTTGCACCGACTGGCCAATCTTGAGTTGAAGCGCGACGGCGGATTCCGGCTTCCAGCCTTTACACCGGGCGAGGTAGACCAACTACTTCAAGCCGCCTATCGCCTTCGTGCACTGGGAGACGGTCTTCACACCGATAGTCACCAAGGCGATGTCGCCATCGAGATGGAGCGAAACAGCGACGGATCACTCGTCGTCTTCCCTGCGATCGCTGCGTAATTGCCGACTACGGAAGCAGCACAACCCAACGATACGGAGCAAATAATGGCCGGAAGAACAGACAAAGCCGCTGCCGCTCTTAAGATCGGCGGGCAGAAAGTGAAGGCTACCGCCGCCAAGGCCTACGCGCTCGCGAGGGACCCCGAAGTGCAGGCGAAGGCCGGTGAGCTTTTCGAGGACGGCAAGAAGTTGTATCGGGCAGCAATAAGCCCCGAGGCAAAAGAGGCCTACCGGCAAGCAGCCGAAGTTATTAATAAACTGCGGAAGAAATAGCCAGGGCGGCCTTCTGCTGCCTCCATTTGGGGTGCGTTCCCGCTAACTGGCCAGTTGCACAAACTCGCCGCGCAGTTCCAGCCGCCCAGTGTCTACCGTATTGCAAGCCTTGATTTAGGCGGGTGGCTACTCCTGCAGTCAGGCGCTCCGCGCCGAACGTCCGGATGGTTTCCCGGTGCAGCTCGTCCACGGTGATGCCGCCTGTCGTGCGGACAACCTCAACCATGGCGTTCCGAAGCTCGACCACGCTGATGTGTTCAGGCTTCCTGGTCACATCAGCTCCATTCGGCCGGAATTGATCCCACCTTTCCTGTCGACCGAGACATCCCAGCTGAAGCCGTCCGCGTCGCGGGAGTGGGCAGAGCTATCAAGGACGCCGAGCACGAAGCTTGCCCGCTGCCCGTTCACCTTGTTGAGTTCGAAGGCGGTCGACAGGAAGGATGCTGGCCCATCGGTGATCCGTTGCCCGATAAGATTGTGTCCCATGACCTTTCTGCAATCGGACCCACCTCTTTCCGACGCTGAAATGGTGGATCTCTTCGCCGGTCCTGGTGGACTGGATGTCGCTGCACGCTGGCTGGGATTGTCTGTGGCCGGCATTGAGTGGGACGAAAATGCTTGCGCAACCAGGCGGGCTGCCGGGCTTGGAACCGTGCAAGGTGACGTACGGGATCATGGTCCCGCCGAGTTTCCCCATGCGACGATTCTCGCCGGGGGGCCGCCGTGTCAGACGTACACCGTTGCCGGGGCAGGTGCTGGTCGTAAGGCATTGGACCGGGTCCTGTCCTTCATTACGCGCATGGCCGACGAGGACGACGTCACAACTGAGCTAGCCAGGTTGGATGATGAGCGGACCGGGCTAGTGCTGCAGCCGCTGCGATGGGCATTGGAGGCCCATAAGGCGGGGAACGCCTACGAGGTTATTGTGTTGGAGCAGGTGCCTGCGGTTCTGCCCGTGTGGGAGGCCATGGCAAAGGTATTGGAACCACTGGGTTATGGGACGGTGACTGGCGTACTCCACGCAGATGAGTACGGGGTGCCGCAGACGCGCCGTCGCGCGATCCTGATCGCGAGCCGTCACCGCACCCCCGTACTTCCCGCACCCACGCATCACCGATTCAGGAGAAAAGAGGCGAAAGCCTTTACGAGCCGGCCTTCGTTGCTGCCCTGCCTGAGCATCGGCGAAACGTTAGGCCGGGTGGAGCCCTTCGTGATGATCTCCAATTATGGAACCGGCGGGGACCCAAAGGCCCGAGGTCAGCGCACTTCGAAGGAACCGGCTTTCACGGTCACCGGAAAGGTTTCCCGGAACCGGTTGTTCTTCAACGGGAACGAACTCGACCGCCTCACACTTGCGGAGGCTGGCCAGCTCCAGACGTTCCCCGCCGATTACCCGTGGTCGGGCAAGGACGTCTCGCAACAGATTGGTAACGCCATTCCACCGCGACTTGCTGCCCACGTCCTGGCAGCAGCTCTCGGTCGAGATCTTGACGCAAATTTTTTCGACACGATGATAAGAAAACCGTGGACCGACACGGCTCGCGAAACTGCACCACAAAACAACGAGGGTGCCCACGACTATCCTGTGCCGAGGACTGGACCGGTGCCGGCACGACCAATCGGCGGACGTACCCGGCAGGCCCCCAGCCTCGTATCGTCGCAAATCTGAGTGACCGTCACTCCAGAATTTCTCTTCCCAAATGTGTTCGTTTGTCATACCTCGCATCGTGAATCATTGGGACTGATGACGGTCACTCATGAACCAAACCCAACGCCGCGGTCCCCACAGCCCTAGGGAGTGTTGCTAAAGCTGGCTTTTAGCCAGACGAGCGATGCAGCGAGTTGTACGGCGGCGAGGTAGTTGCGTGCAGTTTTGTCCGATCTCATGGCGAGGCCCCGCCAGTTCTTGAGTCGGTTGAATCCCCGTTCGACGACGTTGCGCCCCTTGTAGGCTTCACCGTCGAACGCCGGCGGGCGCCCGCCAGCGGAGCCCTTTCTCTTCCGGTTCGCTGCCTGGTCAGACTTTTCAGGGATAGTGGCCTTAATGCCGCGGTCGGCCAGCCAGCTGCGGTTGGCCTTGGACGTGTACCCCTTATCAGCCAAGACGCGGTCCGGGCGGGTCCGGGGCCTTCCCCTTCCATGCCGTGGGACCCGGATCTCCTCGAGGGTGGCGGCCATCATGGTCGTGTCATTGATGTTGCCGGCGGTAAGGACGGCTGAGAGCATTCGCCCTTTGCCGTCGGTGGCCATGTGCAGCTTGGACGTCAGCCCACCGCGGGAACGCCCGATCGCGTGGTCAGGCGGTTCGATGCCGAGTTTCATGTAATTCGAGGGGACCCCCTGTGAGGCGTGGAAGGGTCGCTCCGTGCTGGTAGACGCGCACGATCGTGGAATCGATCGAGGCGACCCAGTCAAGATCGCCCAAGGCCTCCGCTCGGGTCTGGACGTGTTCGAGAACTTCCGTCCACGTGCCATCTTTGGCCCAGCGGTCGAAGTTCTTGAACACGGTGTTCCAGTTCCCGAAGTGCTCGGGTAGGTCCCGTCATGGCGCCCCGGTTCGGAACTTCCATGCAGTCCCCTCCACGATCAGGCGGCGGTTCGCGACTGGGCGCCCGTTGCCCTTCCAGGCTGGAAACAGGGGTCCGATCACGGACCACACCTCGTCAGACAGCAGAAAGCGATCGCTCATCACACCAGCCAACGCCAACAAGCCCTCAAAGGGGTTTAGCAACACGCCCTAGGTAGTGCCATAGCCCGTTGCCTCGTATAGCACCTCTGAGAAGCCTCGCTGTATCAAGAGCTGCGGGAAAAAGTGGCGTCTTGGTGGTAAATATTGTCGAGAAGACTTCGGCGTGGGCCGATAGCAGTGATCTCGATATGGGGGACAGAACCGATGACGGTTCGGGATTCATGGGCCGGCGTGACTTCGCCGCTCAGCAAGTTTGTTGCGGCTGAAACACAGAGCGCACTTAATGCTTACAGGGCCCGTCCTGACCTTGTCCGCGAACACAGCAACATTGAAGCTGCTATTTCCCAAGGCGGCTACGGCCGGAAGCAGCTAAACGAACTTATACAGAACGCGGCCGACGCCATCAAGGATGCCGGGGGTCGCATCAAAGTGGTCTTGACGGAGGATGCGCTTTACTGCGCCAACGAGGGCCAGGCCTTTTCGGAGGCGGGCTTTCGGACTCTAATGCTCTCCCACTCATCTGAAAAGCGTGACGATGAGATTGGTCGTTTTGGGCTAGGGTTCAAGTCGGTTATCCAAATAACCTCTGATCCAAAGATCTACAGCCGGAGCGGCTCCGTCTCGTGGAGCCAGACCCGAAGCCGGGAGCTTCTCCAGGGCCTGTACCCGAACCTCGAAACCTACCCAATTCTTCGACTAGCCACGACCGTAGACCCGGACATCGCAGCAGCCGACGACGGTGTTCTCGCCGAGCTCTTCCCCTGGGCCTCTACCGTTGTGAAACTGCCTCTGACAGGTAATGTCTCCTGGCTGTCCGATGAGATTAAGAAATTCCCCGGGGACTTTCTTCTCTTCTCCGAAAAAATCGGATCTCTGGAGTTCGATGATCGGATCGATGGATCCGCGCTTACTTGGTCTGCCGATAGAGACGGTAACCGAGTTAATCTCAATGACGGGACCGCCACGAACGAGTGGCGCATCTTCCGGGACAAACATGTCGTCAGCACCCAGGCAGCCGTCGAGGCCGGGAGCATCGTAGCGCGCAAGCAGGTGGACGTCACCTGGGCGGTCCCGTTGACCGATAATCAGCGTAAAAAGCTAGGCCGGTTCTGGAACTACTTTCCTACCCAGCACGAGACTTCGCTTCGAGGCATCGTTAACGCCGCATTCAAGATGAATGAGGACCGGCACAGCATCCTGGAAACTCTTTATAACAAAGAGATCCTTACTCGCACCCTTCCGCGGATGGTCGCAGGAGCTCTCAAGGACCTCAGTACCCCGACGGATCCTGCGCTGTTTCTCGATATTCTTCCGTCACGTGCCCGAGAATCCTATTCCTGGACTGACGCTGCGATCAATAAACCAATCTTCACAATTCTTCCCTTTGCCCCGTGTCTGCCAGACAGATCTGGAACCTTGAGACTACCGACGGAAATCAAGGTCCAGCCTGTTCTCGAAGAAGCAACTCGACTGACGGCACTCTGGGATTCCTGGGTACCGGCAGACCGACCGTGGTTGCACTCTATTGCACTGCGAGGGCGCGAGCCCCAAGTGGCCCGCATCCTGCAGGAAGCAAATTCGAAGCGTGCCTCGGTTGAGGAGTGGCTGCAAGAAGTTGTTGTTGGCGGCGAGCTGCAGGATTACGAGAATGCGCTCCAATTAGCCGCCATGATCGACAAATCCTATGCGGATTATCGGCCAGCCATGCGTCGAAGCCGTATCGTGCTCATGTCGGACGGCAGCGTCGAGGCACCCATTACGTCCAGAGTGTTTCTTCCCATGAGTGCCGACGACGAGTCCGCCAATGTGGTTTCATACGACTTGATGCACCATGGCAACGCGAACAGCTACCTTCGTGCCCTTGACCTCCAAGCACAAGATGGCCGCGGCATCGTCAGCCGAGTCGCCAGTAAAGTCGGTCAAGACTACACAGACATCGAGCTCGCGCAGTCTTTGTGGAGGCTTACTCGATCGCTAGCAGTCCCCGAGAGTCTGGCCGTTATCAACGAGAGAACGGACCCTACGAAAGTTTTGGTTCGCTGCCGCGATCATCAGTGGCGCCAGTTGGGCAACGTGTGGCTCCCAGGCGGACTATTCGCCCTAAACAGTGTTGGCGATGAGCATCTTGTAGTGGACGACCAGTTCCACGCCAACGACCTCGCTCTCCTCAAGAACCTCGGCGCGAGGACTCTGCTCGTAGACGCCAAGATGACGCGTGCCGGTGAAACCTACGAACTCTGGAAGCAGGCTGAGGCAAGCCGTCTTGCCGATGCATCTCGTAACGGACCCGCACCCCTTTCCGAGGCCGGGATACGATTCAACCAGGCCCTTACGACGGATGGCCTTCACCTTCTCATCGATGCGTCAGCCACGACTCGAGCCAAGGTGACACGGACGATTCTGGGGCGGCCACAGTATCCCTCGAAGGTTGAATTCAGCAGCGGTTTTCGACCGGCAGAAACGATAGACGGGCCCGATCTCTGGTGGGTCAAGAAGTACGGCGCCTTCGAAACGCCGCTTGGAACAGTGGATGCCCAGCAGTGCGTTGGAAAAGTCGAAGGGATTCCCTCGGACTATCTGCCCTTCCCCGGAGAAGAAGCAGCAGCAGCGCTAGGTTTCCCATCCGATCCCGCCCGAATTAAATGGGCCCTCGTCCTTTCCTTGGCTGAGCATCAGTTGCCCATGCAACAACTGCACGAACTATACGGCGCACTGGCCGCCCTCGAAGTACGTCCGCCAAAGGAACTTCTCACCCCTCTCAGCGGAGGGCGGAACACTCGATACTTGACCAAGGACGTGGTCCTCGCTTCCAATCTCGCATCTCGGGAGCATTTAGTAGAGACCGCCAGCGCTCCAGCGCTCTACACAGGTCATCCGGAACTGGATGAGGCGTTGGAAGAGAACTGGGGAATTAAGCGGATAACTATCGAATTTTTCAAGTCGGCTGATGCCGTACCCGTAGAAGGCGAAGAACCGAAGAGTATTAAGGCGCTTTTCCCCTACCTCAAGCGGGTGGCCAGTGAAGTCACGGTGCAGACTCTGTGTGTCCCCTGCATGTCAGTAAACGAAGTCCAGACTAATAGCTACGACTCCCACTCACTGGCAACTCCCAGAGCTTCATACTTGCATGATGGGATGCTGTACTACCGGGCACCTCAGGGCGATCAGGCGTTGCTGACGACAATCCTGGGAGCCTTTGGAAGCAAACGATCCACTTTGCAAGTAATGCAGGCAATGCGACAGCTTAAGAAAGACGACGAAGCCCAGGCTCGCATCGGACGGGTCAACAAGCAAAAAACAGATGCCGGGAAGATTGCTGAGCTCGTCGGCCGCGACACCCTCCGGAGACTTATTCCCGACGCAGTTACAAACATGCTGGAGGCCAGGGGTCTGCAGCTGACTGACGAGCGCATGTTCGAGATCGTTAGCAACTTGCACGGGAGCAGTCTCCTCAAGGTACTCAAGCCCGCACTGTCAGAGGCAGGTATCGAGACCCCGGATCAGTTCCGTGGCGGCAAAACGGCCCAAGAGTTCGTCAAAGAGCTCGGGTTCTCCCCCGCAATGGCCGGTGAATCCATCAAGAAGAAACCGGAGCGCGAGGAGTTCGTCGGACCTGTGGGTTTGAACCCACTTCACCCGTACCAGGAGACAACCAGCAAGAAAATCGTCGACCTCCTGGCGGGGGACACAAAGCACAGCCGTGGCCTGGTTCAGTTGCCCACGGGAGCCGGCAAGACCCGTGTAGCCGTTGAATCCGTGATCCGTGAGATCAAAAAAGCGCCAAAGGAAGAACATCGCTTAGTCATCTGGATCGCTCAATCCGAGGAACTCTGCGAGCAGGCCATCGAAACCTGGACCTACGTGTGGCAAGCAGCAGGAGCTCCCGGTGAACGGATGGCAGTTAGTAGGCTCTGGGGCGGCAACAGCGCCGTTCGAGAGGAAACCAAACTCCACCTGGTCGTTGCGACAATCCAAACACTTGCCAGCATCCAACAGACACGTCGGTCTATGTATGAATGGATGTCTGATCCAGACCTCGTGATCATCGATGAGGCCCACGGGGCGACGGCAACTTCCTACACACCCGTCCTTTCCTGGTTCGGCCGCTCATTCATGGAAAAGTCACGATCGCTGCTTGGCCTTTCGGCCACACCCTATCGGGGCACCAACGAAAAGGAGACCGAGCGACTCGTGGCCCGATTTGGACGCAATCTCATCGAGCCCGATGAGTTCAGCGCGGAAAACGCCCACGAGTATCTCCAGGAAATGGGTGTTTTGGCCCGGGTGAAACATCGGGAGCTGAAGGGCATCGAACTCAAACTCAAAGATATGCCCTCAGCCCGGGACCAGGATTCACAAAGTGCAATGCTCGAGGCCCGCATCGACCTCCAGCACGTAGCAGACAACACGCAACGCAATGAGGCCATTCTTGACCACATCAAGGCATCGGACACGAAAGGACCAACTCTTGTCTTTGCGGCCTCCGTGGAACACGCCGAAGCTCTCGCCGCCGTCCTCACGGTGGAAGGCATTCCCGCAGCCGCAATATCGGGTAAAACCGATCTTGGTCACAGACGTTCCATCATTGAAGACTTCCGAAACGGAAGAATTCGCGTTCTGGCTAACTTCGACGTACTCACCCAGGGCTTCGACGCACCCAAGGTGGATGCCGTATACGTTTGCCGTCCCACGTTCTCCCCCAATAAGTACATCCAGATGATTGGGCGGGGCCTTCGTGGTCCGTTGAACGGCGGCAGCGAAGAAGTTTTGATTGTGAATGTGAAGGACAACTTGGATCAGTATGGGCACCAGCTCGCTTTCACGCAGCTGGACTACCTTTGGAGGAACGAGGCAATAAGTGCTCGCTGAGATTGAGCTGGACGAGAGTCAGCGGGCGGTAGCGGAAGCGGAACCAGAGGACAGGCTTTTTGTCACGGCCGCGGCGGGGCAAGGCAAGACCGAGGTGCTTCTGGCCCGAGTGAAAACACTCGCAGAAGACGGTCTAAATCCGGCAGACGAGATTCTTGTACTGAGTTTCTCTCGAGCCGCCGTCGAAGCAGTACGGAAACGTGCTCGGGTGCACGACCTGGATGGCTTGCAGATCAGGACGTTCGACTCCTTTGCCGCGCAAATACTGATCGACATGGACGAAGATAGTCTCGGTGATAGCTTTGATGCGCGGATTAGGAAAGCGACGCAATACATTGCCGGCGAAGAAACGCCCGACCGAATCTTGCACCTAAAGCACATTCTGGTAGATGAAGCCCAGGACCTCGTGGGAGACCGGGCGGAGCTTGTCTTGGCCTTGTTCGCCGCATTAGGCGAGGACCTAGGCTTCACAGTGCTCGGGGATCCGTTGCAAGGTATATACGATTTCCAGCTGGAGGAGTCAGACTCAAAGCTGACGTCCGGCGAGCTCATCGAGAAGCTGAAAACTGATTTTGGTGCTGAACACCAGAAACTTGCCAGACATTATCGGGCGGTCACTGACCGCACCCGGGAGCTCATTTCTGTCGGTGACGAAATACGGAGCCTCGGTGAGCTCGATGATTCAGGTTCAGAGAGAGCACACGGCCTTCTCGACGACTTCCGAAGGGAAGTGTCCAGCACCTCGGTGTTAAATGAGTCCGGGGCGCTAAGCCCGAATGCCGGCGAGACGACTGCCCTCCTCTGTTCGACAAACTACGAGGTGCTTATCGCGAGCGAACTTCTGTGGCAGAACGGCTATCCGCATCTGATTCGCCGCAAAGCTCAGGACATGAGTGTGGCGCCTTGGGTGCACCAGGTCTTCAAAGACCTCGAAGATCGAACGTACGACGCGGACGACATCAGGTCACGCCTTACCGCTGTCTTTGGCGACTCAGCAGCTGACCTATGGCTTGCGCTAAAGACAGCTGAAGGGAATTTCACGGCTTACAATTCCTTGAACGTTCCCCAGCTGAGTCAGCGACTCCGCAGCCGTTCAATCCCCTTAACTCTGACAGTGGCAGATACTGCCAGCCTTATAGTCTCCACCGTTCACCGCGCCAAGGGGCTTGAGTTCACCAACGTCCTCTATCTGCAGCCCGAGTTTGGATCGCCGGCCGCTGAGCAGAACGAGGCAACGCTCAAGCAAAAATACGTTGCGCTGACCCGCGCACGGGAAGAGATCATTTCCACGAAGTTGCCGAAGAAGCTGCTTCAGCGCGCCGATGGATCAACTGGACGCTGGTTGGAAAAGGCCTACGGAAAGTACGGCGCGTACAACGCCCGGATGGAGTTCCTCAACTCGGACATCGATGATGTCTCCCCTTACTACCCCGAAGACGGCGATGCCCAGGCAATCCAGGACAACCTCGTATTGGAGGACCTCTTGGGCCAGGTAGTGTCTGGCTCCCTGCAATCCGAGCCGGAGCCCGGCGAAGTGCCCCGCTATGTATTGACGACCAGTGAAGGCAAGGTTATCGGGCGAACCAGCCCATCCTTCGCGTACGCGCTGAAAAAGAACTTTGCATTCAAGACTCACCGCAGGGACGAGTGGCCCGCAGGGTTCACGGGCGCGCGCGTCACGTCCATCGAATGCGCGACCGGCCATCCGGAAGAAACGAAGCTGACGGGGTTGGGTTCCTCGGGCATGTGGTTGGTCCCCCGGCTAACCGGTTTGATCACGCGGACAAAGAACTAGGAGCAATAAGTGTCGAAATTGGATACCAAATACGCCTTCCGTCGTGAAATGGTGGACCGCCTCGAGACCGACCTTTTCGGACCGGGGGCCCCGGACGAGCTAATTACCGAACGTCCGCTCGAGCGCTATGTGACCGGCGTGCTTTGGCCGGCAGCTGACGATACCTACGTCGAAGCCCCCGATGAGCCGGAATCAGTTGCTGCAGCTTCGGGCGAGGCTTCCGTGGACAGCTCCGTCGCGAACGCCCGCCTGACGTATCCCAGCAGTGTAGGCCTTACCGTCTCCGTGGATACAAACCGTTCCATGTCCCTGACTGTCACCCCAACAGCTGCGCGCTATACGCCAATAGCTACTGTCCGGGAGAGTGGCAGCAAACGGCGTGACAATTATGATTGGCAGCGAACTGCCGCTGATTTGCCCGAGATCGAGGTAGATCTTGCTGCACCTGGACCTCAGCGTCACCTGCTTGAGGGCGGCGCCCTGGAGCTGTATGCCTTGGTGCGTGCCCCGGAAGATGCTGTTGTTACTGTCACCGTTGTTCTTCGAAACACGCAACCCAAGCCGGACCCGACCTCCGACAAGGATGTGGCGTGCTGGTTCCAGGCCGGCGTATCAGTCCACACGCCAGTCCCGGCGTTGGTAGACCGTTCCAAGCTCCGCACGAACGTCCCGTCCGACCCCGACTTGGCGTCCTCGGAGCTTCTCTACCGCAATCACATGGTCTTCGGGGCAGGCCACGGGTGCGCAATCGAAGTACAAGAGGCCGACGTCGACGGGCGGCTTTGTCAACGAGTCTCGTCAACGTTTGTCCCCCGGCAAGACGTCCACAGATCCATGGCTGGAGGCAGTGCCGCCAATCTGTCGCTGCCATTCATGGCATCAGCATCTCGCGACGAAGTCGTTGCCGAACTCAACCGCCTCGCACAGGACTACTCGTCCTGGATCGCGGTATCCACTGCATCTGCAACACAGGACGGACCGGCGTACGTGCCACCCCACCTGCGCGGGGTCGCGGACGAACACATGAAGCAGGCGGGGATCGCCCACAGTCGCATCAAGGCTGGTATCCGATTGCTCGCTGAGGATACAAAAGCCTTCGAGGCGTTTCAGCTGGCGAACAAAGCGATGCATATGCAGCGTTCCCGGCAGGACTGGGTACGAAAAGGAGCCACGGGCGATTTCAGACTTGGCGAGCAGGGTTGGCGCCCGTTCCAGATCGCTTTCATCCTCATCAATCTGCCGTCGCTAACGGACGACCAACACGAGGAAAGGGACATAGCCGATCTCCTTTGGTTTCCCACCGGTGGTGGAAAAACCGAAGCGTATCTCGGGCTTATCGCCTACCTCCTACTTCTTCGACGGCTTCGGGACAACAACGTTCGCGGCGTTGCTGTGATCATGCGCTACACGCTGCGACTTCTGACCATTCAACAGTTCGAGCGCGCCGCTATGCTCATCTGCTCCCTGGAATCCGTGCGGCTAGGCAACGAGAATCGTCTTGGAGACGCACCATTCAGCATCGGCCTGTGGGTCGGCGGAGGCGCCACCCCGAACGACATTGCGACTGCGAGGACGAACCTCGGAAAGCTCAGGAACAATCAGGAAGTCATCGAGGGCAACCCCAAACAGATAGAGGCATGCCCTTGGTGTGGCACCCGACTCACAGTCGACGACTACCGGATCATCAAAGTACCGACAGATCGCATGACTGTGACGTGCTCCAATCCCTCATGCGACTTCGCTGGCGGCCTTCCAGTTCATATAGTCGACACGGATGTCTATAGGGAACGCCCAGAGCTCGTGATCGGCACTGTAGACAAGTTCGCCGGCATGTCCTGGCGGGGCGACATTGCAACGCTTTTTGGACGCCTCTCCCCCACTGATCTGGGCCCGGACCTGATAATCCAGGATGAGCTGCACCTTATTTCCGGACCCCTGGGTTCCACGGTGGGGTTATTTGAAACTGCTGTTGATTTGGCCGCCAGTGGCGTCGGGCGTGAAGGGGGCTCAGAAGCCAGAAAGCCAAAGATCGTTGCCTCCACGGCTACGATTCGAAGGGCTCAGGACCAGATTCGGTCCGTCTTCAACCGCCAATCCAGCCTGTTCCCGCCCCCGGGACTTGATCCTGACGATTCCTTCTTTGCCCAGAAGGCCCCCTCCGACCAATTCGGAACACGCCAATACGTTGGAGTGCTCGCGTCCGGCACCAGTCACGCGACGCTCATGGTCCGCACCTACGCCTCGTTGTTGCACTCGGCCAACATAATTGAGGCGGCAACAGCCGAAGACCGTGACCCCTACTGGACGCTCATGGGGTACTTCAACAGTCTCCGGGTTCTTGGCTCCGCTTACCTTCAGGTATACGACGACGTCCGGGCCCGCCTTAATCTACTGGCGAAACGCGAAGGCAGGCTGGAGGGGCGTGGAATTCAACTAAGTGAGCTGACAAGCCGCGTTGAGAACCACAAAATTCCAGAGGCGCTCAAGTCCTTGGAGAAGAGCTTGATGAGTAGCCAGGTACCTGAAGATGTCGTATTAGCCACGAACATGATCTCAGTTGGCCTGGACGTCGACCGTCTGGGTCTCATGGCAGTCATGGGACAGCCCCAATCAAGCGCAGAGTATATTCAGGCCACGAGCCGCGTCGGGAGACAGCACCCGGGCTTGGTAGTAACCATCTTCAACGCAGCGCGCACACGGGACCGCTCACACTACGAATCCTTCAACGACTTCCATGGAGCTCTGTATCGGGCCGTTGAAGCAACCAGCGCGACGCCTTTTGCAGCCAGATCCAGAGATCGCGGCCTCCACGCAGTCCTAGTATCCGCATTGAGGATGCTTGTGCCCGACCTCCGGACTAGCGCTGGAAATGTACGGAACGAATCCCAGGTAGTTGACCAAATCCTGTCCCTCGTTGGGAATCGAGTCGCAGAAATCGACAAGTGTTCGGACCAAGATGAGGCGCCAGCCACGCGCGACGAGTTGGAGCGACTTCTCAACATATGGCGGAAAGCAGCCCTCGCTGACGCTGATTTGCCTTACGAAGGCAAGCGGAATTCGCCGCGTTCGCTGCTCATCGATTCCAGCAAAGCCCTTGAAGATCCCGACTTCGTATACAGCACAAGCACCATTCCCTGGCCCACGCCCCGCAGCATGCGCGACGTTGACGCAGAAACCGCACTCCGGCCGGCCCCAATGAGGAAGGATGCCACCCTTGGCTAAAAAGACCTATGCCGCCCGGCGCAGTCAGCTGATCTCCACTTTCGGAGTCGGAAGCCTGTTCCCAGCCGAAAACAACAGCTTCATGATCACCAGCATTGATCAGTGGGACCGGAAGCATCTGAAGCCAGTCAGTGAGCCACGTCTGGCCAGAAGCTTGAGGGTGTCAGAGCTCCTGCTGCCCCCTGCAGGAGCCCGCGGGAAGATCCCGGTAGTTCGTTTCCCGCAGATGCTTGTTTGTCCGAATTGCAACCGCATCGGGAGGGTCCAGCAGTTACAGGCGTCCTACGAGGATCCCAAGTGCGGCCTATGTAAGTCGCTGGCACCACTGACTCCATCACGATTCGTCGTCGCATGCGAGGACGGGCATATCGATGACTTTCCCTATTCCTATTGGGTTCATGGTTTCACCCCGACTGAGGATGCCAACCACTTGCTCTCGCTTGCCTCGGAAGGCCGGACATCTTCCCTGGCAGACATGGTGGTCCGGTGCTCGTGCGGAAAATCCCGGACAATGGCCGACGCCTTCAATTCCATCGCCTTGAAAGAGATGAAATGCCAGGGAAACCGCCCGTGGCTCGGCTGGGGATACCGGGAGCGTGAATGCGGTAAGCCTCCAAAGACCGTGCAGCGTGGTGCTTCTAACGTCTGGTTTCCAGTAGTCAGATCTGCAATCTCGATTCCGCCGTACTCGGAGTTTCTTGCAAAGGTCGTGACGTCGAAGGCTTCTCAGCTCAGCCAGCCTCAGGCACTTGAACCAGCGTCCGCGTGGGTTTTGGAAGGGGTTGTTCAGGAGTTTGATGGGCGCTTCTCCGTGGACGAGCTGCGGGCGGAAATCAGACGCCAGTTCCACGGCAGTGAAGAGACAGAGCTCTCGGAAGACCAGCTTCGTGAGCAAGAGTTCCTTGCGCTGATGAACGGCCGGAAGGACAGCCCGGACACGGACTTTGTCGCTGAGAAAGTAGCCGTACCGGCCGCCCACCAGCACTGGATCAAGGCCGCACGAAAAATCACCAGGCTAAGGGAGGTACGGGCACTCTACGGGTTCAGCCGCCTCCAACCGCGAGGCGAGGACAAGCCCGACGCAAAGCTGTCACCGCTCTCCCCTGACGACAACCGGCAGAACTGGCTGCCAGCAATCGAGACGCTCGGCGAGGGACTCTTCGTAGCCCTGGACAGGTCACAGGTTGAAGCGTGGGCAAAAACTGACTTCGCCGCAAGCCGGGAAAATACTTTGTGGATCAACGCCAAGCGTGCAGCGAAGCAGCGGGGATTGGAACCCGCCCCTGTGAGCATCGTGGAGACCCTGGTCCACACGCTGTCCCACATCATCATCGACCAGCTTTCTCTCGACGCAGGCTACCCGGCATCTTCAATCCGGGAACGTCTCTATGTGGGTCAGGATCAGGTCGGAGTGCTTCTTTACACGGCCTCATCGGACTCGGCCGGCAGCCTGGGTGGCATCGCAGCGCAAGCGAGCCCGAAGCGGCTTGGTCCTGCACTGGATGAAGGCTTGTTCCGTACATCGTGGTGCTCGGCCGACCCTGTCTGCATCGAGTCGCGAGGATCAGGAACGGATGCGCGAAACCTCGCAGCCTGCCATTGCTGTGTCCTCGTCCCGGAAACTAGCTGCGAGCTGTTCAATTCCAACCTGGACCGGGGCACCCTATTCGGCGTGCACGGGCAGATTGGGCTCGGTTTTCTTGAATGGGCACAGTTGAATCCACTAGGGACGCTTGGCGTTGAGACTTCAGGGAAATCCTCCGTTGCCGAAGACTTGGGCATTCCGGAAAGCATCCGGCAGAGCGCCTGGCTGACCGTCTTTGCCGAATCCGGTCACGATTTGAAGGAACTGATCCCCGAACTTGTAGAAGTCGAAGTAGAGCTCGGAGACTGGGGGGCAGACATCGGCCCAGACAACCAGTGGCAGGTAGATCTGTTGTGGCCTTCCTCCCGAGTGGCAGTACTCGTGGACCGCGACGACGAACGGGACGACTGGCTCGCGGAGCAGGGGTGGACCACTTATCACACGAAGGACTTCGCGCCTTCTGATCTCGCGGACAAGCTGGCGGACAAGGTTTATTAGGGCCTGATGGGTTGGGGGGGTCGGGGGTCCGACCCCCCACCCATCTCGCAGTAGTTCTAATCCAGGAAGTACTCATAGCTCAAGGGCACGAGGTTTTCGGGCGACGGCGTCCAGTCGGGATAAACACTCAGCAGCCCGTCCGCGGTAGTGATCTTGCCATCCAGATGGCGCTCCCATTGAATCTCCGCGACCACGACTAAATCTGTTTGGGCGAACTCGTTGGCATTTGTCACCTCGTTGCGGGTGAGGATGACCTTTTGAACGTGTCCTTGAGAACCCTTCACTTCGACGCGGCGAACTTCGTCACCACGCACTGCTTCGAGGTCGTAGGACCGGTAGGCTCCGACATCCTCCACAGCGAACCCCAAAGTCTCGTAGTGTCCAATCGCCTGACGCACGGCCTGCACCTCAATGGCTCTCTTAAGGACCGGATCCGCGCAGAAGCCAGCGTACCGCTGCCTCACACCGTTTTGCCCGCTGACCGGAGGTGCAACGAGAGGCCGGTCAAAGCCACCCCAATCACTGTCAGGCAGTAGGTCCGGAGCAGCATCGATGACCTCCGCCGGAAGCTTGAACAGGTACCCCTGGTTCGGTTTCAGCCCGCTCGTCGGATGCTCCTGAAACGGAAAATAAAGGGTGAATTTGCCGCGCCCGGAGTAATCACGTTCAAGTTCGCTCCTAATGCCAAGGATGTCGGACTGATGATCTGCACGGAGATCGGTCAGGAGATAGGGGTGAGGCAAAGGCCTGTAGTTCGTCAGGGGAATCGTGTTTGCGGGCTTCCCGTACCAGTCCCCTGCGCGGGGCTGAAGCTCCCCCGCTACGATCGACGCACCATACATGCCGGATTTGAAGCGCATTGGATTGTTCTTTCCAACCCAATGGAGAACAACATCTCCAACGCGCACGTCCCTCATCAAGTCATAACGCGGTGTATCGGGTGCAATGAGCTCGCTCCCCCAGGTGTCCACGTTGACCAGTTCCATCCAGTACCGCTGTTTGGCGTCTCCATCCCACCATCGGGACTTCGTCGTCGTCGATCCTGCCGCCATTTCTCCCCCAATTGCCGTTATGTATGGAAACTACTTTGTACCAAGCAGCTCTGACGGTTTGCCGCTCCATGACACGACAAGCCCGTCCCGGGCCCTGGTAGCAGCCACGTAGAGGAGCGAACGCTCGCGCAGAAGCGCATCCGCTTGTTCGGCCGGAGCCAGGTTCTGCAGCTGGTATGCGGCCGGCATCGACTGGTCCGACATGCCGAACAGAACAGCTCTGGTGAACTCCATGCCCTTTGATCGGTGCATAGTCATCACTGCCGGCACCCCGGAAGCAGCGGCGGATCCGGCAATCCGCGCCTCTAGTCCCCGTTCATTAAGTCCGCTGATCACCTTGCCAATCTGGAAGTTCGCGCGAACCAGAATGCCGACTGTTTCCAGCGGCACGCCTTCCTCCTGCCATGTCCGCAGCGTCTGGGCGAGGTTGTCCAGCTCCTCCACATAGGACGTTGCCGCGTGTTCCTGTGGCTTCGGTCCCACACGGGAAGACGTATATCCGTTGACGGATTCATCGGTGCCCTCGATGTCCGTGACGGGAATGCCTTTCAGAAGTCCGACGGCGTACGCCAGGTTCTGCTGTGTGGTGCGGTAGTTGAGGGTCAGCCGCCGAGACCTGCCGACAATTCCGATGCCAAAACGGGACAGCGGAACCTTCTGTCCGTAGATGCGTTGGTGCGAGTCCTCGGCAATAAACAGGTCGTCAGGACCCTGCTGCACCAGTTCCCGAAGGAAGAGCCAGTGACCTGCATGCAAATCCTGGGCCTCGTCGATCAGAACGTGGTCTGCCATCCGGGTCAGGCCATTCTCGGCGCGCTGCTTCAGGATCAAAGCTGCGAGGTGTGCCATCTCAACGAAGGAGGCGTGCATGTCGATCCGGTTGTAGTACCTGTAGCCCTCGATGACCTTCCACACGGCCAGCCTCTTGGCGCGGTTGAGTGCTGTGCCGCGCCCCGCGCGGGGGACCTTGAGATACTCGTCTTTACCCGTAATGAAGTTTGGCAGCACGACGGTCTCGTATTCCTGCTGAAGGAATGTGGGGTTGGCGAGCTCAGGCTCGAGTTCGTGCTCCACGTCGCTAAGCGCGGATTCCCATTGTTGGCGCGCTCGGTCCGCCTCCAGTATCTTGCCTGGAGCTGCAGCCTCAAGGCCAAACAGATCCTTCATTGACTGCCGCTGTTCGGCTTCAGTAGCGGCACGGAATACCTTGTTGACTAGCGAATCCACACCAGCAACATGAATACCCCGGTCACCAGGCTTGGATGTACGAGGAAGACCCGCGTCGAGCTTTGCCAGTCCGCTTTCAAGCGATTCAGCAAGGGTGGTCGTGTACGTGGTCAGCACTATACGAGAAGAAGGCTCCGCAAGAGCAAGTGCCCTTGCCCGGTGCAGCAGCACAACGGTTTTGCCTGTGCCGGCACCGCCGGAAAGCCTAAAGGATCCACTGTAGCGGCGTTCGGCATAGACGCGCTGTTCCGGGTGGAGGAAGGTACGCCAGGAGTCGAAGTCGCCGCCTTCGATGACTTTCTTCAGTTCTTCGGAGTTGTCCCCCACGAACGTGAACTGCATCTTCGTTGCCGGGTGCTCGAGCGCCCGCTTGATCTTGTCCTCTTCGGACTCTTCCGGGTCGTCGACGTAGCGGCTCAGGGCCAGCTTGTCCCGCACCTCTGAGACGGATGTCCCAGCGGCGAGCTCCAGCAGCGCCGTGGCCTGCCACTCCGGAGCATCGCCCAAAACATCCAGAAGTTCCTCATCAGATGAAGCGGCGAAGGCCTTGCTCACAAGATCGGCGGCAAGGCCCAGGTTTGCCACCAACTCGCCCTGATCCATCCCGCAGGCTGCAAGCGGGTTCGTCCAGAGCTGTGGTGATTCGGGCTCTACCTCCTCCTCGGGAGCCTCCGGCTCGACCACCTCGACTCGCTCCCCGGTCGCAGTGTCCGACGGCGGCACGGGAGTCGGTGTTGATGCACGCACCACCTCGAGGACACCGTTGACAGAGTTCACCTGCAGCACGCTAGACCGGGCGATGTCGATTGCCTGGTCGTGGGGCCATGCCCCGTAGTAGAAGTAATGCGGGATGTTCTCGAACGCAACTTTGAACAGCACGGCGCGGTAGTTCAAATCGATACGGCCGGTGCGGACGCGAGGGTCGGCAGGCGTATGCATCGGTTCGATGTGGAGGCCGGGTGCAGTGTCATCTTTCTGCAACTTCTCAAAGAAGGAGTAGACCTTAGCCTTCATCGCGCCGTCGATCTTGTCCTTCTGCTTGATCCATGTCACGAGTGCCACGTCAAGCCCCCTTTACCTTCAGCAGTTCGCGTATTTCATCAACGTCAATTCCCACGGTGGTCCATCCCGAGGCTTCCAGTCCTTCACGTTCGTCACCGTCGAATACAACGGCAAGGTGATGGTCCGGCCAGGCGATTGAAACGGGCACGCCGTCCACCTCGTATCCGAGCTCTGGCAGAATATCCAAACCGGCAGTGGCAAGCTGCAACAGCAGTGTTTTTTCGAATTCAGTTGCCTGATCCAGAAGTGGCCTCCACGCAGGTCCGACCTCGTCCGTCATCTCCTGGCGAGCGACTTCTGCAGCAACCGACCCGGCCGCGCTCACTCCGGAAGCTACGGATCCGATGGTCAAACCTATGGGTTTGAATGCCAGGAGGTTCGAGAGCTGCAGCCAAAGGCGCCAGGAGGATTCGTGCGAAGAAGAAGCGAGTGCATCCTGTCGATCATCGAGGCAAAGGCCGACGGCGATTGTGGACAGGCTGTTGGGCGAGCCCGCGGCAGCAAAGCCGACGCTTCCGGATCTGTATGTCCATGCGGTCACACTACCGGTGGGCAGCGCGGGCTGTTCTCCGCGAGCCAAGGCCACAGCATGCTCGTAAACAGCGTCCGCGTCCGAAGGCTGCGGCTTCTGCTGCATGAGCATCAGCGGCACCAGCTCAGAAAACTTAGCCCACGCTTCAGGATCCGGCTTGTTGACCCACTGCCAGAGCATGCTCATGGCATCCCGTCCCAGCACACCCATGATGGACGCGTCCACAGGGAATTTGGCCATCAGCTGTGCGTTCAGCTTGGCGTTGGCCCAGGACGGCAACGTAACCGGCGCTGAGGGTCCAGCTTCAAAGACATTCACGTCCTCCCATGTGACGGCCCAAGGAACCACAGCCGAAGACAGCTCCGAGGTGTGCCGAAGCTTGTCGCGCTTCTCGGCGTCGTCCGCAATCCGGTTGTGCTCCGGCGAAGCGTGGAAGGCGAAACCGTCGGTGTAAATCGCCAGCACCGGAAAGTTCGGGTCCGGCGGTCCTTTCAGCAGGAAGTCCGGCCGTGTGCCGGCAACATCCACCTGCGGCAGAAGCTGCCACTGGAAGCTCTGACCGGGGATCCGGAAGGTAATAGTGTCGGCGAGCGCACCGGGGGTGACCTTAGTGTGCGCGCCCGCTGCTTTGAGTCGGTCCATCCAGGCTTTCCGGAACCGCTTTTCCAGCAATGATTCGATGGACGTTTCGGCGCTCGGCGCTTCTTCGGTTACTGTCCAGTCCGAGTACGACGGCGGGACCTCATCATCGGCGGCCTTCTGCCCCGAGCGCAAGAGGAGACCAAGCAGCCGCTCCGCACTTGCGCGGGCGACCTTGTCGACCTGCCACGGCTCGGCGTGCGGCAGGAGGCAGTGGTGGCAGGCAAGGCGTTCCTCGAACCGGCAGCTGCAGTCGCGCACGATCTCCCAGGCTGCGTACAGTAGCTCCCACACCCGCTTCGCATCTGCGAACTCCGCCAGGTAGCCCGTGCCTCCGGGGACCTTGTCGTGGAGCATGAGTGCGATCCGGCCACCGCCATGTGCGGGATCGTTGATCTTCAGCACCCCGAGGTGATCAGGTGCGCCGCCCAAGACTTTCTGGAGACCCATGAGCAGCGCGGCCTGAAGACTCGGCACCGAGAAATCGTCGCCGTAGGTGACGTCCAGCGGAAGGTGCAACACCACGCCCTGGGTATTGAGCTCGCGCGCCAGGACTACTTCCTTGATGCTCTCCTGGGTTTCCTTCCGGAACTTGCACCAGAACCGGTGCTCGTTCGGCCGGTTCTCTTTGGCCGACTGGTCCAGCTGGCCGCAGTAGGAACACAGCCGGAACATCGGTGTACGCACGTCGTCGCCGGCAATCGTCCGGCCTCCGCCATTCGACGCGGTCCGCCCGGTGTTGATCCACCGGATGTCTACCCGGTTGAAGTACTCCGCGCCGAACTCATACCCTTCCACGAACCAGCGCTTTTGCAGGTGCTGCTGATCGATATCAGCCGCGGCAGCGATCGTAAATCGTTCACGGACGCGGTTATCCCGGCGGTCATTGATGGCGGCCTCGTCGCGTCGGACTTCAGCAGAGACTTTTTTCATGACCACGACGTCGAAGATCTGGCCCATGTCGGCGATTGCCGCCGTCGTACACCTGACGCAGCTGGTAACCGGTGCGCTGGTGCCCACGTCTGTCTTGATCCAGCCGCACTGTGGGCACACCTGCCATTTCTGAATGTGGCTTTGCTGTGGCCCGAGGTCCACTGCGTCGATCAGGATCTCCATGCCTTGGGCGTAGAACGTGGCGCCGGGGGCGAACTCGCTGAGCGCTACGGAGGCACCACGGTTGTATGTCACGGTGTCCGTGACGAACTCCTGCGTGTCGGCATCCTTCCATGACAGGCCAACGTCCAGGCTCACGGAATCGTCCAGGAGTGTGTAGTTGGGCAGGACTCCGTACGCTTCCAATACCGAGATCCAATAGTCGCCGCGGAGCTGCTTGAGCTGGTCGCCGATCATGCGGAGCGTCGCTTTAGCAGTGCGGAGTGCTTGAACCGCGTCAGAGGACTTGTCGTCCAACCGCTCTGCTTCTTTGGCCGCTGCCTCCAGCTCCGGCAGAGCCTTGTCGATTTCTTTGCGGCGGGCCTCCAGCTCGTCGATGTCGGCTTTCCACTCCCCTGCCGCCCGGATGAGGTGCCGGGCGAGACCGCTGGGCTCGCCGTCATCGTGCTCGGATGCCCAAGCAATCAGCCGCTGGCAGCTTCCCTCGGAGACCCTTTCGCCGAACTGGCCCAGGAACTCCGCCAGGTAATCTTTGGCATTCGTCGTGGCGTCCTGGATCAGGTCCCCGATGAACGAGCCCGCTGCAACGCTTCCGAGAGCCTGGACCGCGTCGCGCGGGTGGGGGCGACCAGCGGTCCGGGCGAACCGGTCTGCCACGTGGGCGACATACTGGCGTCCGAGGATCTCTTCTGCGTCCAGATACGTTGCAGGCGGACGGACCTCACCGTTAATGACAGACAGCGGGTCATGCAGCTTGGGCAGATGCTCGCCCCGGCCCCGAACGAACGCGAGGACCAGCGAGTTGCCGGTGAGGCGGCCTGCACGGCCGACGCGCTGCAGGTAGGACGCGACTGAAGTGGGCAGCGAGGCAAGCATGACGCAGGAGAGGTCGCCAATGTCAATGCCCATCTCCAAAGTGGGCGTGGCCACCAGGACATTGGGAGCCTGCGGATTGTCGGATCCCGACTTGAACTGGGTCTCGTAGAGAATACGGGTCTTGTCGTCCAGGAGGGAGGTGTGCTCCCGAGCGACCACGCGTTTGCTTTCCCGCGAGGAGTAAAGGTCCCGGTAGAAGTTCCGGGAGTCGCCCGCCTGGCGTTCCAACCTTCCGCTGCACCGGACCAAAGTGCATGGTGCGCCGTCGAGCTGGTCGATGACGGTCAGGCTCCCCGGAGTCACGGCCTTGCAGACCTTGCACGCAAGGACATGGCGGCCGGACTCGAGGTCGACAACGGCGGGAACGGAGAGCATGATCTTGGCCGGATCCAGCCAGTAGACGTCGGCTCCGGAGTTGGTGCTCGTCTTGCCAAGCAGACCGTCTTCTTCCAGCGCGGTGATCAGCGCTTTGGAAAGGTAGCCGCTGTCCGACGGCGCAATGCCGAGGCAGCGGGCCGTCCACCGGGAGTACCACGACGTCGATGGCGTGACGGTGTCCAGGTTTTCGGTTGAGGCGTCCGCTCGGCCAATCCGCGGGAACGCCGGCGCGGGTCGCCCGGACGGGAAAGCAGGCATGCCTTCCCCTTTGGGCCGGCCTCCCCAGATCTGCCACCGTTTGCCGTCCGTAGCGATGTATCCCTTGAGCCACTCGTGGTTGATGCCCCCTTGGAGGCGGATCCGCTCAACGGTGCCGCGGATCCACTGCAGCAACTGCTGGTCGGTAGGCGGAGTGTCCCCCACCATCGTCTGGTGCTGCACCGAGTCGTACGCCCGGCGGCCGACGGCGAGCATGCGTGTGGCGCTGCCTGCATCCGTCTCGACGGCGAGAGAACCGGTGAGCTCCAGCGTCCGGCCAGTGCGGGATTGCAGGCCGAGCTCCAGCAGGGCGTCGAACTGCAGGCGGCGCCTGGCGAACCGGCGTCCGCGCGCCTGTTCGGCCGGCGTAGCCTTTGAGTTCCAGAACTGCCGGAAACTCTGGCGGTCAACGTATTCGGGGGCAACCAGCTGATATCGCTCCGTGGGCGATTTCGCATGGGCGATGGCGGCGTCGACAACCTCTGAGAGTGTCGCGGTGTCTTCGCTCAGGGCACGGCGCAGCGCGGTGCGGAGCGTCATGGTGTGGGAGCGGGACTGGACGTACCCGGCCCGGTGGGCGGCGTCCTGAACGCTGTCGGTGAAGACCAGGGCCTTCTTCTCTCCCTCGTCCAGGCCTTCAGCGCCGAAGAGGTTGGAGATGCTCACGGAGAGCATGGTGGCGACGGCACTGCCCATAAAGGCGATGCCTTCCTTGGCCAGACAGGAAGGGCAGACATCCCTCTTGGACTGATCATCCGCGTCCTGGCCAGTGAGCATCAGCACAGGAATGACGCGGCCTTCGGCGAGGTCCGCGCTGTCAGCTGCGGGAGGAGTCTTCGAAAGTCCCCGGTTGACAGTGTGCAGCCAATGCAGTCCCTGGACTTGCTCCGCGCCGTCCTGACGGAACTCGATGATGTCAGCCTCGGCGGCGGCAGAGATGAGAGTTCTGAACCTCGGGTTGTTCGCCAGGCGGGCCTCGCGGATCTTGGAGTCGTCCAGCTCCAGATCCATGCCGGTAGGTGCCAGGACGGCGCCCCAGCCGGACCGTCCGCAGTGCCGGCAATAGACGGCGGGCAGGAACATGTCGTTCGACTGATCGATTCCGTCATCTGACCAGCGGAACCGAGGCACTGTGTCCACGGCTGCGTCCACCCTGGACATCTCGCGGATCCAGAGGTGGGTCTCTACGGTAAGTGCCTCACGACCGTGGCGCGCCCGGATGTGGCTGAGCAGCGCGATGACGTGGGATAAGAACTCTTCGGCGTCAGATTCCCTGACTCCCGCTGGCAAAGCATGCGTCGGGAAGATTGCCTGAGTCAGTTTGGCGAGGTCGACGGCGACTGTTGCGTGATCGAGAAGGGCTGCGGTGAGCGAGTGCGTACGCATCGCGTCGAGCAGGTTCTTGGGCCTCTGCTCAAAGAGCGCGTCGAGAATTGGTTCAACTACGGTTTCCGGCCCGGCGCCCGCTGCCCGGAGTGCCGCTACGCTTGCGTTCGTCTCGGCGATGCTAAACGCGACGGTGTGCAGGTCCTTCTCCCAGGCAGTGCCGGAGCCGAGGGATGACCAGTCTTGGGGGCTCAGCCTGGACTCGGTGATCACGGCCTCAGGGGGGAAATCTTCGCCGAAGACAGTCTCAGCAAAACGGAGCATAGCCTCGGGGTCGCCCTTACTGCCAAGGGTGGCGGAGGTGGCAACGGGAGTTACGCGGCCGAGCGGCCGAGCACGGTCCTCCTCGGTCAGCCCCTGCGGGTGGTCGGCGAGGTCGCCGGGCCAGTAGCTCTTTAGCGACAGCCCGAGCCGGCGCAGCAGCATTGCGACGTCAGTTCCTTGTGCACCGTCGTAAGTATGAAACTCATCGAGGACGACGTATTGCAGGCTTGTGGCGGACTTCTGCCAGAGAGGGGCGTCCTCTTGGCGGAGCAGGAGCATGTCCAGCATTTTGTAGTTGGTTAGGAGGATGTCCGGCGGATCTTCGCGAAATACCTGCCGATCATTGACGAGCCCATCCTTAGCAACCTTGGTACGGCTGGTGTCTTGCTGCCCTGTGTAGATGCCAGCGCTGATCCCGGAGAGTGCGGGATAGGCGGTCAGCATTTCGGCCAGACGCTTGGCTTGGTCATTAGCGAGAGCGTTCATCGGGTAGAGGATGAGCGCCTTCATGCCTGTGACGCCATTACGTTTAGCGCGGAGGACGTGATCCAGGATCGGGTACAGGAACGCCTCGGTCTTGCCGGAGCCCGTTCCTGTCGTGACAAGAGTGGGCTGCGGGCGGCGGCTGGCGCTGACACCGTTGCTGGCGATGGCCTTGCTGCTCAGCCGCTGGAACGCTCGGGCCTGGTGCCCGTAGGGCTCGAACCCCTCGTGCCAATCGAAACAGTCGTTCCAGCCCGGCTCGGCTGTTTCGAAGGGCAGTCTCAATCGGACATACGAGCCCTTGAAGAGACCCTGATCTGGATCGGCAAGGAAATCCTTGATTGCAGTTTGCGCATTGCCGTCAGTCAGAGCAAAGGTCGTGGCCAGATAGTCGGAGAGACCTCGGCGGAGGTCGCCAGCTTGGCTGGTGGGAAGCAGTTCCGACATTAGGCGCTGTCCCCCAGCATGCTCGAGAAGTGCGAGTACGCCTTCCGCATGTCCTCTTCACGGTCGAAGCTCTGGAACGGAAACTCGAAGACGTACTCGACGCAGCTCTGTGGGTGAGTCCAAGTACGTTCCTGGAGGGTCAGGGCGTCTCCAGAATTCCGGTATAGCCGGCTCATGTCTCCGGGGACCTTCCGCCCGTTTGCGTCATAAAGGTCATTCTGCTCATACCCACGAAGCACAGGGAATTGCGTGCGGTAAATGGTACAGAGTTCGTCGGCATCTATGTCCAGGAGTATTGCCGCAAGTGCATCCAATTCCACATGTAGCCGGCGGCGCTCCGCAGCAACACGGGCTGGACTGGTGGGAATCCACTCCGAAGCCGTGGCTGAATGCCAAAGTGTTCCAAAGTCTTTTGTCAGGCATATCAGTTTCGCTGCTCGAAGCCGGACTTCCGCGCTTAGGTCATGGCCTATGGGCGCCGGCAACGTATCAACCACAGACCCGTAGAAGTGTCCCAGCGACCCAGCCTTGGCTAAGAAGTCCACTGGAATCGATCCTAAAATGCCAGCCAATTCGAGCGCCGATGCTCCATCGGCAAGACTCTTTCCGTATCCCGAAATCACCCCGTTGACGTGCGCGACACCCGGTAGAAGAACGGTGGGGTAAAAGGTCCTCACGCCAGTCGTGGCTGCCATTAGCCTCCACCCAACTCTGTGCTGTTCGCGGGCTGACACCTTAACTCCATCCACTTCCCAGCTGGAGTAGTCTGCGTTGTATTTGACTGGGTCGACGGCCCGTTGGTAGCTCGTGCGTGGAATGAAGTCGGGTGCCAGGGCCTCGAGGTCAATTTCAGTCCAATCGAGGTTGTTCTTCATTGTTGGGTTCGGCTGCTTTGCGAACGGATTGGCGACGCTGAAGTGGGGTCCCTGGAGAATGACGTCACTCCAGCACTCATTGATTTTGGACCCGACCTCAAAGTATCCCTTCTTGCGATCGATGGATTCATCCCAACCACGCGAGTACTGGAGGCCGAGTTCCCTCACGCGTGGTGCCTTACTGAGCTTCTCGAGCACACGGGAACTCGCAAGGTTTACGGGGTACACCATTCGGGCTTGGATGGCAGGCGTACCCGGCTCATCCAAAATGTCGGCCCATACGCCAAGCAGTACTTGGTCAACATCGATGATGCGCTCTGCGTGCGGTCGAGTGTCCCAGCGGCTGTCAGCATCCTTCAATCCGGGGACCTCGCCGGAACCGTCATGGACCTCAGAGCGAGCGATTGTATCGGGGTGATAGAGCGACGCCGCCATTTTGAAATGTGGGGATGCGCGTCGTGCCCCGTAGACATGGACGCCATAGGTCACCAGGTGATGGATCTCGAACAACGAAAGCTCGTTGATGAACTGCCAATGCCGACGCAGGCGACGGTAAGTCTCAGCTCTAAGATGCGCGGCCTTCTTCTCGGTGAAGTGGGACTCCGGATGTATGAGGGTGATTACTCCGGTCGGAGCGGAGGAACGCCAGGTGCGGACCATAAACGCGCGGTAAAGGTCCGGCTGCAGACCAGCTAGCAAGGAGTAGTCAACTGTTGACCCGAGGAATTCCGCGAGCACGGCCGTGGGAATCGCATTCTCAACGAAGTATTCCCGCACGCCCTCCCTTCCCAGGGTTTCGTCGCGCTTGACCTTAATTTGTGCCTGCGTCGGTTTATCAACCAGCTGCCACCATGGATTGCCCTCGGCCAATAGGGCAGCCTCATCGGAGCGCGGTCGTACCCATGGAGGGTTACCCACTTGAAGGTCAAAGCCACCGCGGCCGAAGACCGACGCAAAATCGAGTTCCCAGTGGAAGAATCCCTGATCGCTAGCGACACGCTCGCAAACGTCGAGCCACGCGTGCTCCGATTTGACTGAGGCCGTTGGTTTAACCTGCGAAGTGCTGAGGTCGAAGGATTCGATGGCGTCCAGCTCGCCCCAAGACGCCATGGAGAGAACCGAGGTTTGGCCCTCGATGAGGCCGTATTTCCTTGAGGGCTTTCCTGCGGACACTTCGGTCCCGAGGATTCCCTCGAGAGCGGAGATCCAATTTTCGAGCGATGGCGGATGCACTCCTCCGGTGGCGCGTTCGGATAATGGCCAGAACCAGAGGGCGTTCCAAGCGTCCATGACCCGACGGAGGCGCTGATACGAACCGTCTGGATCGTTGAGTGACTGCTCGATTTGCTCTCGGGTTATCGCTGAGGTTTCCACAGGCTCAACCAGCGAGCCATCACCTTCAACTGGCAGAGTAGACCTGCCGAAATAGTCGATTCCGCGGCGGGCCTCGGCCTCGGCGACCTGTAGGCGACGCAGGGTCAACTTCCACAGCGATTCCACTCGACTGCCCAAAGCGACAAGGCGATCCAGCTGCGTCTTGCTCGGCCTTGCTTTGACTTTGGTTCGCCAGGCCTTCAGCTCTTTCTGTGCTTCACCCGCCAAGTCTTTGACTTCCTTGGCGTCGCCGGCGGCGCCCCAGCCTTCAGCGGGCAACAAGAAGTGGTGGATCCGGCTTACGGCGTTCGGATCATCCGTGTCGTCCTCCATAGCCCCAACCAGACCCGTGAGCGGCGCCTCGGCGGGCTCGGACTTCAGCCATGTCTTGTCGTTCACGGATTGACGTGAATACGTGGCCCTTCGCGAACCGATGAGCGAGTTTCCCCGGCGCAGGCGCAGCCCGAACCACGGAGCCTGAAGGTCTTTGACCATTGTGTCCAACCACAGCGACACTTCGGCGAGCTCCACCGCTGTCGAGTTCAGGTCAACGCCGTGGACCTGATGCAGGGCGATCTGTGCTTTGACCTTCTGCAGTTCCTGAGGGTACTCGTCGGCAGGAATCTGGCGGTCAAGTTCCTTTTGCTTGCGCTTTAGATATTCATCGGCGAGCTGGCGGACCGCTTCAATAGCGAACGCGCCGGAACCCAGTGCTGGCTCGCAAACGGTCAACTTGAGGATGTCGTCCGCCAGCGTGGGGATCCCGTTCTGATCCAGCAGCTCCTCGAGGGCCTGGGAGACCACGAACTTCGTCAACACCTCGGGTGTGTAATACGAAGCAGACTGCTGACGCTCACGACCAGCGAGACGGAACACAAAGGAACCGGTCTCGTGGATCACAAGCTTCCTCTCCCCCGTCCGCTCGTCCTCGTACTTTACGAAGTGCTTCGCATCGATGGACTCGGAGTGGTCCACAGGGACCACCCAGGAGCCTTTCTCCGGGTTGCCGTCCTTCGCCACCTCGTAAAGGGGCTCCGCAGCGATGAAGCCGGTGTAGGACATTAGGCCTTCATAGACGGCGCCAAGCTGGTTTATGCCCAGCTCCGCGTAGGAGATGAAGCCGCGGTCCTTTCCGCGGGCCTCCTTGCTCAGCAGCAGGTGCTGCAGGACGCGCTGAAGCTCGGAATTACTCAGCCCTGCATCGTTAATGAGGGAAGTTGCTGATTCTTGGAAGAGGTCGGCCTTCAGCGGTTGGAAGACGAGTCCCTCGTTATCTCCTGAAGGGCCCTCAGCAGTAGTCGATGCACGCTGGGGCTTGTGGCCGTCGTCGACGAGCCGGAACAGCCGCTCCAGCGAATCATAGAAGTGCGTCCCCCGCTGCGATTCCTGGGACTGAATATTGACGAGCGTCAATTCCCGGAGCCGGTCCAGGCCGTAACCCTCGTTGTATTCACCCGCGCCAATGGGCAACACACCCATCTCCGGGGACGCCTCCGCGTACAGCAGAAACAGTACGCGGTAAAGGAACCGCAGGGACTGGCGCGCCAGGTCCTGACCATCTACGTCCTCAACGGGAAGCCCCCGAGCGGCTCGCCTCTTGAGCACGTCATTGGCGATGATTTCGATGGAACGGCGGATGCCCTCCCGCAGGTCCTGGGAGACACCTACCGTGTGTTTGACGGAGGCCGCCAGGATGTCATCCCACCAGATGGATCCGTCGGGAGTTGGCATAAGCGAGTCCCGGCCGAAGATGGCAAGGAACCGATCGGTTTCCGAATGCTTTCGGGTGTCGTTTCGGTCGGCAACCAGCAGGGCGTCGGCGGCGAGATAGCGGCCCTCGGCCCAGCGTTCCTGTTCCGTCAGCACCAGCCAACGTCCAGCCATGACGACCACGTACTTGGGCGAGCGTTCCGCAAGGTAAATTTCCGAGACGAGCTTGGCCAGTGTCAGGGACGGCATCTCCTTGCCGTCGACGAGCACGCGTCCCAGCGGCTCTACCGATGACAGAACATCTTCAGCAGCGTCGGCTGCACTGGCCTCAAGGAACACGACGTCGGCGGTGTCTGTCATCCACACGCCGGGAACCAATGTCTCGGTGCCGCTGCGCTCAAAGGTGACTGCCGCCGTCGTACCTTTAAACCCGAGCGCGGTGCGCAGGAGGGCGCATGCTTCGCGAGCGCCCGCAGGGTCCTCGGCCAGTCCGGCGAGGAGGATCTGCAACCGGCCGCGCACTTCAGCGAAGCGGGACAGCGTGGTGGGGTGGCCTTCCTTGGCTTGCTCGTCCCAGGACTTCCGGAGTTTGATGACTTCCGCTTGGAAGGACTCCTTGGTGGAATCCGTGGTGAAGAAGTGTTCGCTGATCCAGTCTTCACCGACAACGATCGAATCAAAGGACGGCATTACTGGTCAGCACCTTCCGGTACGGCTGTAGGGGTATTACGGGGAACGACGATCAGGAGCGGGCGGACCAGGCGCTGGGCAGGCGCGAGCGACTCCGCGATGAGCTGCTCTTCGTTGACGCGCTCGCGCTGTTTCTTGACCTCGGCCCGTTGCGTGAGTTCGAAGGACAACTGGGTCCAGTCGGTGGCGCGGTCCGTCCACGACTGCAGTCGCTGCTCGGCTGCTGTGGCCGCGGACTCGAACGTCATTTGCATTGTCTGTTTGGCATTCGCCACCGCCCGTGGGAGGAGGGCCTGCAGACCGTCCAGGCTGACAGGACCTGGGTTTGTCGCTTTGTTGTGGACGCCGATGGCGGCCAGGTGGTCCCCCAGGTCCTCGAGGGGCTGGTCCATGCAGAAGTTGGGATTGCTGGGATCGGGGAACTCGACGGCGATGAAGGCCTTGGACACGACCTGGCCGCGGCGGTTCATGAGGGTGCCCATGAGGAGAACCTGCGGGGCGTCGACGTCGCCCCGGACGGCGAGCACTTCGCTGCGGGACATCGATCCCAGGGCGCGGTCGCTGGCCCAGTCCAGGACGGGGTGGAGCGGGCCTAGGTAGTGCGCTTCCGGCCAGCTCATATCATCAGATTCGCGGGCCCGGTCCAGTTGGCGGGTGCCGGCCTCCACAGTGGTAGCAAGCTTGAGCGTCTCTGTGACCCTCCGCTCGGACAAGTAGTCCTGGGGAAGGTATCCTAGCCGGTGCTGAAGGTCCGCGGGCGGGTTCAGCTCTGCCAGGCCGTGGCCTGGGTGAATGGTCCAGCCGAGTTTCTTCTGAGGTTCGCCGAAGGCCTCGTTCAGTGCTTCGTCGAGGAAGTCCAGGTCCGTGGCGTAGAGGCCCGAGGGTTTCTCTATCGGTACGTCTTCGCTCGGTCCGTCCTGGTTGAGGGCTTCGAAGTCGAGGAAGTCCCAGACGTCGCCAGACTCGGGGTCCGGGTCTGGTGCGCCGACGGTGTCTTCGAACTCCTTCTTGCCGAGGAGGACATCCAGGATGGCGTCCTCCTCCTGCTTGACGCTGTACTTTCCCATGAGGGAGGCAACGTCATTCAGCACGGCGTGGGCTTCGTGCTCCCGCTCCATCAGCCGGGTGAGCACCTTGATGTCGCCCGAGAAGCGGGTGTTGCTGGGGCTCAGCAGAAGGGTGGTGATCTGGGGCTTGTGGCGCTGGCCGAAGCGGTCGATGCGGCCGTTGCGCTGCTCGATCCGGATGAGGCTCCACGGAATATCGAAATGGATCAGGTGGTGGCATTCGGCATGCAGGTTGACACCTTCAGAGGCCAGGTCGCCCGTGACGAGTACCCGCAGCGGGCTGTTGCCACGCTTGAACTGGTCCACGATGTTCTGCTGCTCGACATCGCTTCGGCCGCCATGGAGGATGTCGACATTTTCCGGCTTGAGGCCGAGGGCTTTGGGCAGAGCCTCCTGCAGCCACTTGAGCGTGGCGACGCGTTCGGCGAAGACGACAGCTCTCACTGGGGATCCCTTGCCGACGCCAATCTTCTTCAGGTAAGCGACAAGTTCGTTGTATTTGCCTGATTCGCCGGTGTTGGCGTTTTCGGCGAGCTGACGAAGGCGACCCAACGCCTCAGTCTCTCTGGCCTCAGTGGGGGCGTCGGCGTCGAGCTTTTTCAGACGCTCGGTTACTGTCTCCAGCAAGGCCGCTGGGCTGGAGAGGAAAGCCTTGGCGAGCGTCCAGGAGAACAGGGACCCGTTCTGTCCTGAGTAGGGGGACGGACGACCCTCAGGGTAGAGCCAGGTGTTGGAGAGCTCCTCGGCTATGGCATTCTCCGCGGCTGAGGCGGCGACGAGCCGGTTGTCCGGTTCTTCCCGCTCGGCCCAGTCTGCGCCGACTTCCTGGGCGACCTCAGGGCTGTGGCGGTGCCGGCGGATGATGAGGTTCTCCACCTGTTTGGGATCAAAGGTCCCGTCAGGGCGGACGACCGTGGGGTCAAGGAGACGAAGGAGCTCGGCGAAGGACTCGTTACGGCCGTTGTGTGGAGTGGCCGAGGCGAGGATCAAGGCCTCCGTATTGGGGGCGAGGATGCGGGCGAGCTCGTTATTGAGTGTGCCGGTGTTGGTCAGGTTGTGGGATTCGTCGATGACGACGGCGTCCCAGTGGAGCTTGTTCAGGTGGGCGCGGTAGCGGGCGCTCTTGAGGGTGTCGATGGAGATGATGGCGCGCTTGTAGTAGGTGAACGGGTTGCGCGTGGCTGGCAGTTTTTGGCGGACCTTCTGGATGCCGGCGGAGTCGAGGCGGACGAACGGCAGGGCGAAGCGGCACCACAGCTCATGCTGCATCTGCTCCAGGACGTGGCGGGGCGTGACTACGAGGATTCGTTCCCCGCGGCCGCGTTTGACCAGCTCGCTGAGGATCATGCCGATCTCCAAGGTCTTGCCCAAGCCGACGGCGTCCGCGATGAGGATGCGGGGCCTGATGTTTTTGGTGTCCAGGGCCTTTGCCACGGCTATCTGCTGGTACTTCAGGTTTCTAGAGAGCATGCGCGTTGAGACCGTGAGGTGTTCTGCGGACTGCGGTGTTGGGGTTTTGCGGAGCGTGGTCTCCAGGAAGAGGCGTGCCTTCCGGTAGTTCGGGGTGTCATCCGCGACCACCTTGGACTTTGCTGGGTCTACGACTTCGATATCGTCAAGGGCGGAGTAGAAGGCCGCGGTGGTGTCCCTGACGAGCTCGCTGAGGCCTTGAACCCTGATCAGGGTGCCATCGACGGACTTCTCGAGGCTGGTGACCAGCCACTCCTCATCACGGACGTGGACCACCGAACCGGGTGCGACGTTGAGTTCCCGGTTTTCGGCTGTAACTGTCAAGACCTGCTCCTGTGCTTGCTGCTTCCCCATGCACCCGCTGGAGGAATAACTTCCGTATGACTAGCTGGTGGTAATCCAAACATACTAGGATCCCGCTCTTGGCTCGGCTTGCCCAGCCAAAGCAATCAGACTGTTACTGCCGTGTCGGTAGTCGGTGAGACACTATTCGGAGTTCGTTCAACGAAAGCAGGTTGGGGTGGCTAACGAAGACCAAGATGTTGCGCCTGAGGCGGATCTGATTCAGGAGGAGGCCACGAAATGGCAACTTCAATTTATCGGCGCTCCACACCCTGACGGCGGCCGCGAGCTCTTTCTGGTCCGTTACGTTGTCGGTGGTTCCGAGGAGTACCAGTACCGGGCAAACGGCGAATGGCTGGACGTTACTCAATGTCACGATGAGGACGCTTGGTTCTTCCTTATCCCTCCCGGCGGCGATTTGTCCTACTTCGATCATTCTCAATTGGACGAGTCGAGCGTCGGAGTGGAAGTTGGTTACCTAGTAGAGCAAGCCGTGGAATGGTACGACCACCCTGCTGAGCGATCAGGGCTTGCCTATGAAATCTTCGGCGCTCAGGAACAGCAGTTGTTTGTGCAGCGGAAGTTCGGAAGCCTTAATTTCCAAGTGCAGCTGGCCACCCAAGGGATTATTTGGAAGCGTACCTCGAAAGGTCAGTGGACACTCGAAGACAACCTCTCGCTACGCGAGCGCTTCCAGCGCTCTGTCCTCATCGAACAGGCAGAGAACTCACTGCGAGAAGCCCCTGTTTCCAACTCTTCAGCGCCCGCCGAAGAAACCGCCATTGATCTGCACACGGCCTTCGCCATCGCTTCGGGCGCTCCTATTCAAGTTGTCCCTACCTTTGATGAGCTGCTGTTTCGCATAGTTGAGCAAAGCGAGCTCACTTGGGACTCAGTTTGTCCACTACTGGCATGCTCGGCAAAGGTGTGGCTCGTCATTGATGAAGCAACAGATGAGACTCGCGGACTTGTGGTGCAATCACGCTCCCGTACTTGGCTGCGGCACAGGGCATCCTGGATTCCTGTCAATTGGAAAAAAGGTCACAAGCGGCGTCTGCAGCAGCTGGGCATGGACAACTTAGTAGAAGCGGTCAACTGGTGGGACAGCGCTGGAAGCGTTAGCGGGAAGCGTTCAACACCACCAAAATTTTCTGATTCATCAATCCAGTTCGTCTCTGACGACCCTCACGAGGTACCCAACTTTTCCATACGCGACTTGGTGCGCGGAGCCATGGACACCGGCTACGGCGAAGCCAGACGGTCAGGAACATGGCAACACGGATACTGGCCTGTATTCGACTTCGAAAACCACATGCCTGCCGATGAAGGAGACGTACGCCCTTATGGAGGCGAGTATCTTCACCGCATTGATAAAAGCCTTGAGCCTTTTGCGATTGCATTTTGGGACCAGCACAGTGAAAACCATGTAAAGGAGAGTCAGCAACTAACGGCGCACGACTTCGGGCAATGGGTTTCCAATCAAACGTAGATATTTTGAACGCCCACGCTGGCTCTTTAATTTCTGCAGCCCTGCAGCGAAAGGAGAATTATGCTATCTAGATATGTGACTTGGGGAGATATGAAGTCGGCACATCGCTACGCTATCAGTTCAGGTGTCATACTGTCCACGGACCATTTGATTGATCGGAACATCCTCAAGTCAGGCTATTTCAAGCATGACGACGAGTTCTACTACAACCTGGATCCGGACTCAATAGTCGAAGCGCGATTGGATCGGTGGCCGTGCACGCGACAACCTGGGGATCATGAAGAATACTTCGTCACCATGAGTACCAGCGGGATAGCGCTTCTCGTGCTGATGCTGGTGAACGACGAGAAATTTTACTACCGAAAGAATCTTGACTGGGTATATGTCGGCCCTGGCGACAACGTTCCCGGGTTTGAAGAGCACCGGTTAGTTGCTGTTTCGCAACGCATAGTTGAATATTTCGATTACACGGAATCCAGTGAATTCGAGCTTATCGAGGAAAGCATTGAAGATATCAAGATCTGATTTCTCATTAAAGCGTCCTCTAAGTCGCATCAACAGTCATACTGCAACCTGAGCCAAGCAAACTTTCGATCGAAATGGGGGAATTAATGAAAGCCGGAGACGTTACTCTTGGTCATGTCTTTGCGCCGACCATGACCTGGTAGTGCCGCTGTTTCAGCGTCCCTATGTCTGGGATGGAGCGCCCAACTGGGCGCCCTTGTGGACCGACGTCCGCACGGCGTCGGAAGTTTTCGACGAGCATGGTCGTCATGACCCCCGCTCATACTTCCTCGGTGCCGTCGTTATCCAATCGCGCCGCCATCTTCCGCGCAGGCTGTCCTCGTCCAATATCATCGATGGCCAACAACGCCTGACTACGCTCCAGGTCTTGCTGGCTGCTTCTCGGCGTGTAGCACTCAGGATCGGGCAGTGACGTCTGCTGGCCTTTTCAGCACACTGCTGGTGGGCAGGTGGAAGAGAATCGTGGCAGGGTCGGCTGCGACCCCGGCAGCCTCGTTCACGGCTCGTGGTCCTGTTCCAAGTTGAATGCTAGACACACTCATCCCAGCAGGGTCACGGGCCCCTTTGTCTCTAACGACTCGAACTGGAACCCGCACGAACCGCGAAGAGTTGCCTTACCGGACCGGCCCGAGGTCCAGCAACCGCGCATGGACCATGCCGTGGGTGCCGCGGGGTGTGGTCCACGATCCCTGTGACCATCCCGGTGCCGGGCGGACCTGTGTGGGACGATACATGCTCATCGACGCCGAGCGCGTCCACCCCTTTCAGCCTGCCGGTTGCTGAGATCCGCCCGGTCGCCTCACTCTTTACTGTGTCCCAGACCGTGTGCGAGGAGACGCCGAGCTGGTGGGCCAGGGCCGAGACCAAGGTGTCGAAATGTTCCAGCGCGTCCGTCGCCCAGGCTGCAGCGCGGGCAGTGAGTTTCGCCCTCAACCCGGCCAGTGCATGGTCCTCGGTGACCGTCGTTCTCGGGCAGTCGCGGTCGGGGCAGCGCGCCAAACGCGCTTGGCCCATAACATCATGGGCTTGCCGAAACACGGGATGTCATGAAGCCGAACCCGCCGGAGGCCATGGCCCACGGCAACGACGTCGCAGGCCGAACAACCGGTGACGTCCTCGCCGGTCTCGACGCCCAGGACCAGGCCTCTTCCAGTCGCCGTGACGGAGCTGACGTGAACGCCCTCGACACCGAGCAGCGCGTCCGGCCGCGTGCATCACCGGTCATCGGAACAAGACATACAGTTATTCATGTCGGGGTCTCTTTGGTTATTGGTTTGCTTGGTCGCTACCAATTCGAAAGAGGCCCTGGTCTCATTCCTCCCGCACCACGCCGCAGCACAAGCGGCCGCAACTACGACGTCAGCCGCCGACCGCCCTAACCATGCTCATTTGCGAAGGCCCTTAAAGCACGTCTCGCTATGCACTACGCAACCCACTCTCTGCCGACAGTCTCTCAAACTGCCCCCGTCGCTGGCCTTAAAGAAGATTTTCAAAGAAAGGCCAGCGTTGGAGTGCCCAGGCCTCGATTTCAGCTGACCGCTGCTCGATCGTTTCTGCGTTCCAGAGCGCACTGTTCATGTAGACCTGCTTGGTTGTCGAGAAAACAGACTCTGATTGCAGAAGGCTCCGTGCTTCGTTCCAGGACCGGCATCCTTTGGTGGAATTGGCGTGCAAGGACAAGGGCACTAGATTTCCCCAGGTATTGACGAGCCTCTTATGATCCTCGGCGGAAATTGCTTTTTTCCAGTCGTCGCTATAGTTCTGCGGCATCAGATGATCCACGGTCATTGGCGGGAAAGAGTCAAGAACATCTCCCGTTGAGACGGCGCGTTCATACTCAAGGATGACGTAGTTCCTTATCTTTCGGTTGTACAGGTTCCCTGTCCGGATTGCCTGAGAGACTGCGGCGTCCTCAGGGAACTGCACGGTTGACGACACAATCCTTTGTCGCACGAGCGAGGGGTCCGAGTTTGCGTCCTTCCAAAGTTTCTTGAAAATCGCGTGTAGACCGGTAGGTTCAATGCCCAAGAGGCCACGGCGGACGAGGAAGGACTCGATAATTTCAAGGCACTCAGTGGCGTTGGCAACATTACAATCACCACTGCTTGCGCTGGTGAGCAGTTGCATGACATAAGGATAGGTCGACCCTGGTCTGTTCAGATCCACAAGCCGCCGAACGTGTTCCGTCAGTTCAGGTTCGACCTGGTCCAGTCGACCGGAATGAATAGCGTTGAACGAAGCCTGATGGGACCTCAAGTCACTCATGATTTCGAGCAGTTCGCCCCGGGCATCGAGCTCTTTGTCTTTAACCAGGTCACTCCATCGCGAAGAGAGCGCGTTGAAGGTAGAAGCCTTGGTCACTGTCGGATCGATTGTCAAGGCGAAGGGGAAAAAATATCCCGTCTTGGCCCCATTGTCGGAGAACGCCTCCTCGAACGGTTTCCACTCGTTCTGATAAACCTTGAGGGCTTGCTTTCCATCCTTGTCCAACCGCTTAAGTACATCGTTACGGACGAGGTCGATGATGCCGAGCTTCACTCCTTCGTTATTCAGGCGGTCGAACACCTCGTTGGGATCGTGGCTAGAACCCAGTCGAATTTCGACAAACTCGAGCGCCTCAAGGAGAACATCTCGAAGCTTTTCTATGTTACTTATGACCTCTTCATCACCGAGTTCCTCGTCGTCAGATAGTTTTGATGTTCGCTTCACAATATGGCTGAGAATGATGTTGTAAGCCTTCGTCATGTCACCGTCGGGGTCTCCCGCCTCCCGTGACATGTCGACTTCAAGATCAAATTCGTAGCCGAACGCAGACCTCATAATGTCGTTGAACTGCCGAGTATCCGTCAGCGTTGGACACAATTTTGGCTGGTTCTTACTATTCTTCTTACGGCTCACAAGGTACTGCCCGAACAAATCTTGAGCGATTTCCTTACCCTCCTCACCAAAGTGTTGAGCGTGAGCAGCCAGGGCGACCAGCGTCAATACCATTGTCGTTAGGCGCTGCTGCCCGTCGATTATCCAATAACGTCCTGCCTGGGTAGCAGTGGAGGCCAAATCTTCATTGAATACAAGGGCTCCCAAGAAACGGCGGGGATAGGTCTCATCGCGAATAGTGTCGATGTCATCCCACAAGCGATCGATTTGCGTCCTGCCCCATACATACCGCCGTTGAAAAAGCGGACAATACAACTGCACATCGTCGCCAAGTCGCACGTTCAGTGTAACGGGGTCAGCCTCCAGGCTTTGTTCTGATGCCATCAGACGTATTCCTTCATTCTAGTCAGTCCTTCAATTATCTAATCACATCGATCAACCCAAACGCTCGGGTGCGGTCGCGCCACAATTGCGCGGCGTCATCAACAATTTCGATCGTGGGCGTACTCGCTTATCGTAGTTAGAATGGTAGCTTTCGTAGGCGACGCCGTTCTTCCCCCGCTAAGAATGCACGTGTATAAGCAATAATACGTGGAGGAAATTTCGCTAGATCCGGGAATCAGGCGGCTTGCGTCTGTTGTTTAATGCGGCAACGGCGACGAATTATGATTGCTATTCAAGATGATCAGCTTTGGACCATCATTGCTGCGCAAGTTGGGCTGCAGCAATAGCGAGGCCCGGCATGGAACCAATGAAACTTGCTGCAGCCGGCCGGTAAATCGTCTCTGCCATAGTCGCCCAGCGGCCGCGTTTGTCTCCGTCAGACTGACCGGCCGCCGCGTAGAGGGCAACCCAAAGGTCGTACAATGCCTGCTTAAGATCTGTCTCACCGTAGGCCTTCTCCTCGACGATACAGCCGCGGATTGTCTGCACGATCCTTGAAACGTGTAGTCGTAGTTCAGAAGAAAGCTCCTCGTCCTCTTCAAGAAGTGTCACAACTTCGTCCAGGTAGGACATAATCTCAGCAACGCGTTCCGGGGTTGGAGCTGGCAGGTGCCGATCAATAGCGGCTGCCAGGTTCTCCAGGGTATCCATAGTGTGCACACTGAACACGGCACTGTTGGCACCGGCATTCCACGCGTGCGGGTAATTCATCACAGCCTTGGTCCAAAGACGGAAGCTTCGCCTGAATGATTTGACGCGATAACCACCGCGCTCGAGGTCGTCAACGCAGTTTTTCATAGCGGCCAGCAGACACATGGCATAAAGATGGTCGTCGATAGCAGTGTCTTCGTCGGTTTGTAGCCCACGACTATCAAGAGCACTTCCGCCGGGATGCTCCCCCCACCGTTCGAAAAGCTCCAACAGTTCATGCGCGGGGTTTTTCAATGTCTTCTCTCCAGCCGTCGATTATCTACTCGATGATCATATCCGCAGACCTACGAAGCTTGTCCGGAGGTTGTCAGACTTCCGACGCCTTTCGGGTAACAAGTAGTTCCCAGAGCCGCGTCATCCAGTTATTCAGCTCTAGTTTCAAAGCAAACATCAGACGATCAGCCAGGCTACTCCGGACCATCCATACGCACGACGGTCGATACGGTCCTGCGTTCTGATGTCTGCAAGGTGCAGCTAACATCACTACTGAAGACTTATCTTGCTCTCCTCGTCTCATGACCCGGACAGGTAGCAGAAGGCGCTCCCCCACTTGCGGTTCAGCTCGGGCAACGTTGTCGTTACTGCACTGGAAATTGGCAATATTGAATCCCAGATGATTTCTTGACTGGACGCAATTCCGGGTTGCAGCTACTAGAAAAACCAACGGCACAGACAACCTAAGATTCGGTGCACGCGCTCGTCTTCCTGACAAACAGACGCACTCCATACCATGCAACCTCTGCTGTGAGCCTTATTCAGCACAATCCGGAAGCAGGGCATTCTTGCGCCGCGCGGCCAGCGTTCGTGCTTCCGTCCCCTAAATCCCCTAGGTGCCGAGGGCATTAAGCCGAGGTCCTAAAGTCTTCGGCAAACAGAACTAAGCCCAGTCCCTACAACCGCCGCTGCCGGAACATCGGGAACGAGTCTCGCACGCGGTCCACCGTTTCCAGCGAGACCTCCACCGCACGGACACCCGGCTCAAGCCCGAGGTCAGCCTCAACGACGCCCATCGGGTCCACCAGCACGCTTCGCCCCACCGACACCGGCGGCGCCTGGCACACCCCCGCCACGTACACGCTGTTCTCAATCGCCCGCGCCGCGTTCAACGCCAGCCACTGCTCCGTCTTGTGCTCGCCTGGCACCCAGGACGAGCAGACCAGCAGGACCTGCGCGCCGGCGTCGGCCAGGGACCTGGCCAGCTCCGGGAACCGCAGGTCGTAACAGGTCATCAGCCCGAACCGCACTCCCCCGCACTCGAACACCACCGGCTCAGTGGACGGGCCGGGCTTGATGAATGTGGACTCCCCAAAGCCCTGCGCATCAAAAAGGTGGATCTTCCGGTAGAAAGCCAGCCGGCCGCCATCGGGTCCGAACGCCACCAGCGTGTTGTACGCCCTGTCCGGCTCGTTCGAGGTCTCCACCACGCCCGCCACCAGCGCGATGCGGTGGCGGCGGGCGATGGCGGCGAGCTCCCGGCAGACGGACCCGTCCAGCGGCTCGGCCACCGCGGGGAACGTCGCGTCCACCTTCTTCTTCTCGTAGGTGGCGTACTCGGGGAAGGCGACCAGCGCGGCGCCGTCGTGCGCTGCCTCGGAGGTGAACCGGTCGATCGCGGCGAGGTTGGCCCGGATGTCGGCGCCCGACTCCAGCTGCCCCAGCCCAATCTTCACAAGAGTTCCTTCCCTCGGGCCCCGCAGGCCACACTACAAACTTGCAAGCGTCAGGCGGCCGCCTCGACCGTCGCCTTCTCCGTTGCCGTCATCTCCGGTGGCGAGGCCTTGAACCCGCGCGTGATCAGGGCCAGGACCACCACACCCAGCACCAGCCAGGACACCCCCAGCGTAATGGCGTTGCTGTCCAGCCGGGAGAGCAGGTAGGCGCAGATGATCGCGCCGATCACCGGGACCACCACGTAGGACACCGGGTTCAGCTGCTGCCCGGCCCGGCGCTGGCGCACATAGTGGAACACCACCGCGGCGTTCACCAGCGTGAAGGCGGTGAAGGCACCAAAGTTGATGAACGACGTCGACGTGGCCACGTCCAGGAAGATCGCGATCAGGCCCACGATGCCCGTGATCACCAGGTTCGCCGCAGGGGTGTGGAACTTCTCGCTGAGCCGGCCAAAGACTGCCTTGGGCAGGACGGAGTCGCGGCCCATCGCGTACAGCAGGCGGGAGGCGCTGGCCTGCGCGGCGAGGCCGGAGGCGAACTGCGCCACCACCAGGCCGGCCAGGAACACGGCACCGAACAGCTGCCCGCCGATCTGCACGGCGATGGAGCTGGCCGCGGACGCAGAGTCCTCGAACACGCCGCCGGGGTGGACCAGCTGGGTCACGTAGGACACCGCCACGAAGATGCCGCCGCCGATCAGGGCCACCAGCATGATGGCGCGCGGCACCGTCCGGCGCGGATTGGTGGTTTCCTCGGTGAGCGTGGTGACCGCGTCGAATCCCAGGAACGAGTAGGCAGCGATGGCGGCGCCGGCGGAGATGGTGGTGAAGCTGGCGGTGTCGTTGAAGAACGGCTCCCCGCTGGCCAGTCCCCCGGCGCCGTTGGCGGACACCACGTTGCCGATGGCCAGTGCCACGAAGAACACGAGGACCAGCAGCTGGAAGGCCATCAGCACGTAGTTGGCCTTGTCGGCCACCTTGATGCCCAGGATGTTCAGCAGCGTGGTGATGACGATGAATCCCACGATCCAGACGCCGATGGGGATGCCCGGGAACTGGGCGCTCAGGTAGGAGCCGCCGATGAGCCAGATGGCCATGGGCAGGAAGAGGTAGTCCAGAAGGACGGCCCACCCCACCAGGAACCCGACCCGGGAATCGATGGAGCGGCGGACGTAGGTGTAGGCGGAGCCGGCTACGGGGTAGGCGATGGCCATCCGGCCGTAGCTGTGCGCGGTGAACAGCATGGCCACGAGTGCCACGAGGTACGCGGCGGGCGCGGCGCCGCCGGTGGTTTCGGCGATGATGCCGAAGATCCCCAGGACGATGATCGGGTCAGGTACGCCAGCCCGAACAGGACCAGCGAGGGCAGCTTCAACGTGCGGGTGCGCAGAGCGCACATCTCCGGCAGGCCGTATATATTCATGCACTGTGCACGTCAACTATTCACATATCGCACTTTCATCGACGTGACGTCGACACATACAGCGCATTTGGGTAACTCATCCTGCCCTGACGCTAATCTTTTGACTGTCGATATGGGTGATGTGCAAGGCTGATTCGAGGACCAAGTGTTCATTGTGTTTGAAGGCCCCGACTCCTCGGGGAAGACGACGCTGGCGAAAGCGCTGGCGAACCATGTAGGTGGAGAATACCAATCAGGAATTGTAGCCCCGCTTGCGGGCCTTCGAGAGGAGGCCGACGCACTCTCTCCTATGGATCGATTTTGCTTTTATCGCACATGCAACGCGCTGAAAGGTGCACGGCTGCTGGCTGACCAAGGGTCGCATATTGTTTTAGATCGCTACATATACTCCACTGCCGCCTACCATCAACTGCTACTTGGCGACGACTTGACGGGCTACGTTGCAGAATTTCTGGGAGATTCGAAGTATAGGAGTCCAGACCTGGTCGTCTACGTGACCGCAGAACCAGCAATCAGACGGTCAAGGGCATTGAGCGACGGCACCGCAAATCTCTGGCTCGATGTTTCGATGGACAGCCGTCTCGAAGAAAGCTATTCAAGTGTCATGGCCGCGGCGGCGACGCCAGTTGTGCTGGTGGACACCACCTTCAGGGATGCGGATAGCTCGAGTCAATGGCTTATGTCAGAACTTGAACGTCGCGGGCTTCCCTTGATTTCGAGTGGCGGAGCTCGATGAGCCACGATCAGATACCAGCGGAGTTGATCAAAAAGCTCCGGGAGGACTCCGTCGTTCTTTTTGCTGGTTCGGGCCTTTCGGCCACTGCAGGGCTACCGCTTTGGGACGCTCTTGGAAAGTCTCTCATTCAGGAAGCTCTGAAGGCGGGGACTATTGATTCATCGAGGGCTGCCGAACTCAGCGCTCTTTCCCCACAGACAGTCGGTGATGATCTCCTTGGTCGCCTGACCAAGAACGAGAGGGCAGATTTTTTCCGACGGCATTTCTGGAGCGAGGCACAAAGTGACGCTCATCGACTCATATCTCGTTTAGGCGTGCGCCGTGCGGTTACAACCAACTGGGACTGCATGCTTGAGCGGGCACTGGAGCATGTCCTGGCCGCACACGATCCCAAGCGGCCTTGGCAAAACGTTCGAACAGGGTCCTTCACAAGTGAAAAGACGGACTATCCCCTTGTAGACGCTGCTCGCAAGAATCTACTCACCTCTTGGGTCTTTCATCTTCATGGCGTTTACTACCGGCCCTCGTCGATAGTGTGGGAGACGAGCAAATACGCAGACGTCTTGGAAGATGAGTTCACTTCTGCCTTCTTTAGCGAGATGCTGCGGGACCAAACGGTGCTCTATGTTGGCTACAGCTTGGAAGACCAAGATTTTCAACTGATAACTGATCGACTGCGCCGCCGACATGAAGAGTCTGTAGTTCGGCACTACGCGATATTACCGAACGTCGGGCAAGTCCGGCGCGATGACTTGCAGAAGAAGGGCGTGACCGTAATCTCGTACGAGGCAAAGGCCGGCGTAAAATCAGCTCACAGCATCGGCCTGACAGCAACTCTGGGTTCAATTGCAGAGAAAGTTTCCCGCACGAAGGCGAGGCCTAATTGGCGCACTTCTAGAGTCGACGGATCAATCCGGGACAGGATTAACCGGCTACTTACCGCGCAGAGCAGTGGCGAGGAAACCGACGGGATCAAGATATACGCTTCGGCTGGCAGGGACTTCCTGCGGGATCATTTTGATCAGCTGGTAGAAGTTATCCTGGCAGGCGCATCACTCCAATTTCTGCTATTCGATCCAAGGACGACAGTACAAATCCCGGGACATAGCCAAAAATCCATTCACGACTGGCGTGCTGACACAGGTGCGCTTGCTCACGCCTACAGTTCGAGCGAATACGCTGAATTTCGGGAGGCGCATACACTGCTGAGCCAACTCACGGAGAGGGTCAGGGCGTCCGGAGGGAGTGCGGCAGCGATAGAGACTCGCTACACAACTTCATTCCCCCGCAATACTCTCTGCTACATCGGCGACAGCCTATTTGACTGTCCGCGGCCCGTGCGCCAACTCAGTATCCAAGGGCCAGCGGTTGAGTATTTTGCAGGCAGTGTCGAGCACGCATTTTTCGAGAGCACCTTCGAGTCACTGTGGTGGGAAGCCGCCGAATTAGCACCTACCGACTTCCCGCCTCCAAGTAAGTAGTTGGCAATTGAGCAGGAGAATCAGTCAAGTGACATTTGAGCCCAACTCCAACGCGCCTTACAACGTGTCATGGCTGCTGACCAACAACTGCAACTACTCCTGCGGCTTTTGCTGGAGAGTATTGGATCGTAAGAAGCTCAGCTTGGCGGACGCCTTATCGATCACGCAGAAGTTGGCAGCCGCAGGAATGAGCAAGATGAGTTGGGCAGGAGGGGAGCCACTACTCTTCAAGGGCCTTAAGACCCTGATAGAAGAGACCTCCCGTCTTGGTGTCGAAACCATGCTCATCACTAACGGTGCACTCATAGACAGGGTCTGGCCCACGGGACTTCCTCAGGGTTTAGACTGGCTGACCCTACCGCTGGAGGGGATCGGTGATGCAATCAATGTCCGCGCGGGACGACAAGAGGGCCATTACGAACGCGTGCTCAAATTACTAGACCGCTATCGATCAGAGCCTGTACGACTCAAGATGAATAGCGTTGCTCTTGGATTCAACACTAAGGAGCTCCTGGAGATCCCGCAGCACCTCGATGCTTGGGGCGTGGAGCGCTGGAAAGTCTTCCAGTTCTATCCTGTACGAGGCTTTGCAGAGGCCAATCGGCAGGAGTACGAGATGTCCGATGAAGCCTTCGAAGAGTTTCGTGTGGAATTACTCGAGCGCTGTGAGCGGCTAGACGTTAGAGCGACAGTGGTAGCAGAGAGCACTCGCGACCTAGACAATAGCTACTACACGCTTTCGCCGGATGGCTGCGTGTATGTAAGCATGGATGGGAAAGACGTCTACTTGGGTGACCTAGCTAAGGACGATCCTGGCATCATCTTTGCCAACCCACTCCTCGACAAAGACAAGTACAACGAACGGTCCGGATGGGTATTGGAACCAAGACGTCCAATATGGAAGGGTTAACCTATGAGCCGCCCCTCTTGGGAAGAGTACTTCTGCGATCTTGTCGCGGCGGTATCCAAACGAGCGACGTGTGATCGAGGTCAAAGCGGATGCGTGGTTGTCCGGGATAAGCGGATCATCTGCACTGGATACGTGGGGTCACCCGCCGGTCTGCCACACTGCGACGACGTAGGTCATGAATGGGGCAGGGTGTTGCTTGAAGACGGCAATATCAGAGAGCACTGCATCAGAACAGTTCATGCCGAACAGAACGCCCTAGTTCAAGCTGCGAGAAATGGCCTGTCGCTCGAGGGATCGACGGTGTATTGCTCAATGGAGCCGTGCGCCACGTGCACTATGCTTCTGATCAGTGCCGGCGTGGAGCGAGTCGTAGCGCTCAAGAAGTACCATGCGGCGGCCCGCAGTCGTGAGATGTTTCTGCATGCAGGGGTCACGCTAGACGTCTTGAACGACGAAGTAGAAACCTACGCAACGGGAAACGCGTGATGAATTCTAATAATGAAGGAAGACCGCAACGCGACGAACTCAGCGTCGAAGCCCGGCGGCTATACCTGTCAGACTGCCTCCAGAGGAACGTCTGCCCTACGTGCGGCGTGCCACTTACGCCACGCACCAGGTACGGAACCGGTTCTTTGCGGGATGGTATCTACTGCTCTATGCGGTGCTTTATGACCCCGCCAAATTAGTGAGTAGGCAACTGCCGCGCATAAATAAGAAAAGGCGTTCTGTGCTCCCTCCTGAACGTCGCTAACGGTCAGCCCGGTGTTCCCGCCCTCAGCGGGATGCACTGCATTGCCTGAAGTGCTTCGTTCCGCTAAACAAAGACCCGCTCCATTTTTCTATCACTATTGGTGCATGATGACTGTAAATGATCTTCAGGGATTAGTACGCCGGTTCGCTGATGAGCGCGATTGGGGGAAAATCCATACCCCTCGGAATCTCATTCTCGCGCTGAGCGGAGAAGTTGGGGAAGTGGCCGAATTGCTCCAGTGGACAACCGATGCCGATGTAGAAGCGTGGCTGGCAGACCCAGCTAACGTACAGATGCTTAGTCTTGAACTCGCGGACGTATTCTCGTATCTGCTTCGGCTGAGCGATGTTTGCGGAGTCGACCTGGAATCGGCCTTACGGACGAAAGTAGAGCTGAATGAGACGCGGTACCCCGTAGCCCTGTCTAAAGGCAGTTCAAAAAAGTATGACCAGCTTACGGGTCAAAGCTGAGGAGAACCTTGTCCGGCAGTTTGTGAAGCTTTCGGCGACGCTCCGCCTATGGCGCCTACACGCTACAAGCTAAGCAGGTGAACTACCCGGGGGAAGTCGTATGACTCTGGCGCTCAGCTTCAATTTCCTCCCGGCTCAAAGAGATGACGTACCTAGTCCCGTCCTTGGCCCAGCGGACATTGGCTCCCCATATTTCCTCGCTACCAATCCTCCGACAAAGGGAGATGATGCTAGAAACGGGAAAGAAGTAGAGTTGAGCAACGCAATCCTTTTCGGAGGCCGCAAAGACGCCGCCAGACCTGAGTTGGCTCACGGGCTGCGGATTCGCCGGGGGGGGTGCAGGCCGCTGACCTGCGGTGATGTTCGCGGTTGAGCGGTTTTTCACGCACTAATGGGATTTGTTCTAGTGTCACCGTGTGGCATTCATCAGGAGGGTGCGGACGGCCTCGGGCGCGACCGGGGTGCAGATCGCGGAGTATGTGAGAGGCCGGCAACGCATCGTTGAGCACGTCGGCTCGGCGCATACGGAGGCCGAGCTCGGTGTGCTGCTGGCGCGTGCCCGCGAGCTGCTGGAGGACCCTGCCCAGGGCGTCCTGGAACTCGGTGTCGAGCGCACGCCTCCAGTGCTGGGCCTGGTCCCTCCGGCCAGCGATCCGCGCCTGTTCGACCTCGCCGACACTGCAGCACCAGCTGGGCGCACGGGCCCTGCCCGCGTGGTCGGCACGGACTCACGCGTCCTGTTCGATGCGTTGGCCAGCGTCTTCACAGCCCTGGGATTCGAAGGCCTCGGCGACGAGGTCTTCCGCGACCTGGTCATCGCCCGGGTCGTCGAATGGCGGGCAGTGTGGGCGTACTCCCGCAAGCGAGCCGTCCACGACAACAAAACACTCACAGCCCAGGAAAACCGGGCCCGCGAGGTCATCGAGGGCCAGAAAGCGGCCCGGACCCCGAGGTTCGTCAAGACCTCCGGCGGGGCGCGCAGCCTCGACGAGGCATCACTGACGCGTGCCCGGCAACTGGCCGCTCTGAAAGGGTACGTGACCAATATCCCCGCAAACATCATGACCGCAGGGGAAGTCATCGGCACACCACGACCTGTGGCACGTCGAGCAGTCCTTCCGGATGAGCAAAACAGACCTGCGCGCAAGGCCCATGTTTCACCGCACCCGTGACGCGATCGAGGCGCACCTGACCATCGTGTTCGCCGCGCTTGCCGTCTCCCAAACAGTCCAGAACCGGACAGGTCTCGCAGTGAGTAACGTGATCAAACAACTCCGACCCCTGCGCTCAGCGACCATGGCCATCAACGGCACCCACCAGACACTCGCCTCCGACATCGCCGCCGAGCAGCAGGCCATTCTCGACGCCATCCGGAGCCCAAAACTCACGCACTAAGCAAATGAGCCAAGTCAGGCCAGAACCTCGCAGCCTCTACAACCGTCGCTGCCAGAACAACGGGGAAAGACTGCCGCACCCGCTCCACAATCTTCAGCCCGACCTCCACCGCCCGCACCCGAGCGTCAAGCCCAAGATCAGCCTCCACAATCCCAATTGGGCCCACCAGGAAGTAGATGAATCGGGGTCCTGAGGGAAAAAGGAGATACCCCTAATCCGGAAAACCTGCCAGTGTCACTATGACCACCACCGTGACCTTCATCCCGGCTCTCAGGAGACCTTGGCAGCCAGAAAGCTCCGCACATCGTTGGCGATGACTTCGGCATCTCTGGGGAAGCCTATGAAGTTTCCTGAAGTGCGGTGTATGAGCCAGCGCAAGCCGATGAACCAGATACCCGGAGCAGGTGAAGCTGGTCCATGGCGCAATGGCGCACCCTCGGAATCCGTCATGTCCTCCCCAAGCCAGCGGAAAGCGCCCTTGTAGCCAGTACACCAAATGACACTAGCTATCCCCGCACTCGAGAGGCGAAGGAGTCGGGGCGGATCAATCTCAAACGGCTGTTCCGCTGGGTCCGGTTCGGCCGGTGGCGCGTCAAGCCCACTAGCTTGAATATGGGCGTCGATCAGGCTTCGAGTGTTCGCCGCGAAACGGTCTCCGTAGGCAATATTCGCCGCGGTGCTGTCGTCGAATGTGAGGGTCGCACCTTGGACCGCTACGAGACGACCCGTGAGTGTGGCTCCGGCCTTGGACAGGGACTGCAGGCTCATAGCGTGTCCGTGGGGTCCCCACAATGGGGGTACTGCCCGGACCAATCGGGGGTCTGGCAGGTCCTCGGTGCGCTGCTCAAAGAAGCCTGCCTCGTCCAACCATCGCGCAATGTCTCTTCCGCGATATCTTGCCGGTGCATGACCGACCGGGCAGGTTGCCAACCCACACACGCCTGCCTGCCCCCAGTAAGTCGTCAGTGATCTGGGCCCCGGACTGTGCGCTGCCGACAACCAGTACCGCCCCTTCGGCCAGATCGCTGGGTTTCCTATATGTTGCAGCATGGCGTTGCATGATACGGTCCGGCAGCCGCCCTGCAAGGGCAGGCACACGTGGTACGTTTTCACCGCCGCATGCGACCACGACAGTGCGAGCTTGGAGTTGGCCGTCACTTGTGCGCAGGAGCCACCGACCATTGTGCCGGGCCAGCCCAACGACGTCGATGCCAGCGCACACCGGCGCTTTCGAAGCCAGCTCTTCGAGACGCTGCACCACTTCCTGTCGGCTCAGGTAAGTGTCTGGTTCCTGTTCACCTAGCATCGCGTTCATGAACGCGGGATTGTTGACGTGCAGCGAATCCCAGCGCTGGGTCCGCCAAGTTTCACCTGGCCGACCCCGCTCCAGAACAACATGCTCGATGCCGCACTTCGATAACACGGAACTAGCGGCGAGCCCGGCTGGGCCAGCTCCAACCACCACACAATCAATGACCACGACGCGCCTGCCTTACTAGATCCATTGGAAACTCCAGTGTGGTTCGGTACTCGTTGGCCTGTCAGGAACCTATGTTCCACCGCGTCTCCTGGACCAGCCGCGCGGGGTCCAGAATGACGATGCCGGTCCGGCCAGTGTGAACTATGCCTTCGTGCCGTAGCTCACGCAGAATCCTCACCACAACTTCCCGCGCCGTCCCCACTGCCTCCGCTAGTTCACTCTGCGATGCCGTGACCACGAGCTCGGTATTGAGCTCCTGGCCAACCCGGACTTGTTCAGGCGCCAGCTCGGAGGCCAAATCGAGCATGTGCCGGGCGATCCGTTGTCGGACGCTGGCGAAGGCGCTGTCGGGAATCTCGTAAATGAAAGTCAGAACCCGTTCGCTGAGTTCCTCCAGCAGAGCAAGCGCGACCTTCGGATCCTCATTCACACTTCGGTGCACGTTTTCCGGCAACAAGCTCAACAACTTTGTGGCCGTCAGCGTCTGAAGGGAAGCAGGTAGGGAGAAATCCGCAGCAAACAGCGATCCTGCGCCGAGCAGGGATCCTGGCCGGCAGTAGCGGATGGTCAAGGTGCGTCCGTCCGGAGCTCTAACAAAGACTCTGACTACACCAGACAGGATCAGTTCCAGGTGCGGATTCCTGTCGCCTTCGCGATGCGTGACCGTACGCGTCGGCACATCTTTGCACTGGGCCCCTGCGAGCAACTTGCGCAGGCTTTCGGGCGCAACCTCATGAAGGTGGGAAACCTCAATTGCCTTTAAGACGTCAGCATCCATAGCCAGACCGTCCACCGTTTCATGTGATGTGCTGATCAGCAGCCTGTAGTTCAACGAGACAGGTGTGCAACAGCGCCTTCCCCGCCGGATTCGCCACTCCGATCCTCTCGACCCGGTCTGCAGAGAGTGTGGTGATCCAAGTATGGCCGCAAATGGTCGGGGCGTCGTTGTTTTTGCCATGGCTGACCGGACGCCTGCGATACAAACCAGCGAAGGGCGCGCCCAGCCGAAGCCGGACGCGCCCTTCATGTGCCCTGAACCCGCAAGTGGTTCAGCCGCCTGGATCAGTCGATGAGTACCGGCGGCTTGGCGCCCTCCGAAGGCTCGACAGCGGGCGCAACCTTCCGGCCACGGTGATTCAGCCAGTTCGCCACCGCCAACAGCGCCACGAGTCCGAAGGTGCTCAGGAGCTGGGGACGGGAGTCCTCGCCGATGAAACCCACCGTGAAGATCGCCGCGAGGATGAGCAGCCCGAAGCCAGTGAGCCACGGGAAGCCGGGCATCCGCAGGGGAAGCTCCGTTCCCTCACGATCGGCCCGGAGGCGCAGCGCCAGCTGGGCCAGGAGCGCGGACGTCCACACCAGCAGGCAGGTGGAACCCACGATGTTCAGCAGGACGCCAAGGACCATCTCGGGGAAAGCCAGCTCCAGCACAACCGTGACAACGCCGAAGGCGACGCTGGCCAGCACTGCGACCACCGGGACTCGCGCCTTGGACACGGAGGCGAGCCAACGGGGGGCTTCGCCCCGCTCCGCAAGGGAGTACGCCATCCGGGAGGCACCGTAGAGGTTGGCGTTGAGCGCGGACAGCAGTGCTGCTACGGCCACCAGGGTGATGGCGGTAGCTGCGCCGGGCATGCCGGCGGCCTCCAATACCGCGGCAAACGGGCTCTTCAGCCCCTCAGATCCAACGGGAACCACAGCCGCGATAATGAAGATCGCACCGATGTAGAACACCAGGATGCGCCACAGCACAGTGCGAACTGCTTTCTTCACGCTGCGCGCAGGCTCCGCGGTCTCGGCTGCCGCGACGGACACGATCTCGGTGCCGCCGAACGCGAACGCCACCACGAACAGTGCCGTGGCAATCCCGCCAAAGCCACTGGGCGCGAACCCCTCGCCCATGAAGTTGGACAGGCCCGGCGACTGGACGCCCGGCAGCCAGCCGAAGAGCAGGGCAGCGCCCACCGCCAGGAAGGCCACGATTGCCGCCACCTTCAGCAGCGCGAACCAGAACTCGAACTCGCCGAAGTTCTTCACGCTCGTCAAGTTCACAGCGGTGAGCACCACGATGAACACAAAGGCCATCAGCCACACCGGCAGGGCCGGGAAGATGGTGGCCAGCAGGCCTGCCGCCCCGAGCGCCTCTGCCGCGATGACCACCACGAGCTGCAGCCACCAGAGCCAGCCCACGGTGGCACCGGCCACCGGCCCGTAGGCCTTGGCGGTGTAGACGGAGAAGGCACCGCTGTCCGGGTTTGCGGCGGCCATCTCGCCGAGCGCCCACATCACCAGGATGATAAGGGTGCCGGCCACAAGGTAGGAGATCAGCACCGCCGGGCCGGCGGCCTGGATGCCCGCGCCGGAACCGATGAAGAGGCCCGCGCCGATGGCGCTGCCGAGGCCCATCATGGTGAGCTGGCGGGGTTTGAGGGCGGCGCCGAGTGGGCGCGCAGACGTCTTTGTCTGTTGTTCCATGGGGATTCCTCTGGTTAGTAGGTGGAACGGGTGGGGGTTGGGTGTCAAGGAGTTTTAGGCCGCGTGGGATTCCAGGATCCGGAGCACGCGGTCGTTGGAGGCGGGGTCGGCAACGGTGATCCGCATGCCGTCGCCCTGGTACGCCCGGACCAGGATGTCCGCGCCGTCGAACGCCTCCAAAAGCCTTGCCCGGAGCTCGTTGCCGGCACGGATCCACAGGAAATTGCCCTGGCTCGGCTGCAGTTTCCAGCCCTGGGCTTCCAGCTGCGCGGCCATCCGTGCGCGCTCCTGCTTCACGACGGCGACTCGCGCTTCCATCTCCTCCCCCGCGTCCAGCGACGCGATCGCCGCCTTCTGGGCCAGCGCGCTTACGGAGAACGGAAGGGCGGTGCGGCGCAGTCCCTCAGCGATGACCGGTGCCGCCACGGCGTATCCCACACGCAGGCCGGCCAGCCCGTAGGCCTTCGAGAAGGTCCGCAGGATGCAGACGTTCGGGTACCCGCGGTAGAGCGCCAGGGAATCGGGGGCGCTGCCCGCTTCGGCGTATTCCACATACGCCTCGTCGATCACCACGAGGATGTCGGAGCGGACGGATTGCAAGAAGGCCTCGATCCGTTCGTGGCTAATCGACACGCCGGTGGGATTGTTGGGGGTGCAGAGCAGGATGACTTTGGTGCGGTCGGTGACGGCAGCGGCCATGGCATCGAGGTCGTGGCCCTCAAGGTGGTTCAGCGGGATGCGGACCGGCCGGGCGCCTGCCAGCTCCACCAGGATTGGGTAGGCCTCGAAGGAGCGCCACGCGAAGATCACTTCGTCCCCGGCGTCGCACAGTCCGGTGATGATCTGCTGGAGGACGCCCACGCTGCCCGGCCCCACCGCGACCTCCCCGTCCGTGACGCCGAGGTGGCGGGCGATCCGTTCGCGAAGTTCGACGGCGGCACTGTCCGGATAGCGGTTCATGGCACCGGCCGCTGCGGCCACCGCGATGATGGCTGCGGGCAGCGGTTCGTAGTGGCTTTCGTTGCTGGCGAGAGCTGCGACGTCCACGCCGGCGCTGCGCCGGCCCGGGACGTAGGACGGAAGTCCGGTGACCGCGCTTCTAAGGGTGGGAAGCGCGGTGCCCGGTGCGGTCAGGAGCTGATCACGGGTCATGAGGACCGATCATGGCTGTGACCCGGCCCACATAGCAAGATACGCTCTAGCCATTGGGACAACTGCTCAACTTCTACTGTATGTGGTGAAAATATGACCATCGCGAACTCCCGCACCCTCGATTCCCTCGACGGCCGGATCATCCTGGCCCTCGACGAGGACCCCGAAGCCAGCGCCCTGGCGCTCTCCCGGACACTCGGCGTCGCACGCAACACCGTCCACGCCCGTCTGGCGCGGCTGGAGCACAGCGGCGCCCTCCGCTCGTTCAGCCGCAGGCTGGACCCCGCCGCACTCGGATATGAACTCATGGCCTTCCTCTCCCTGTCCATCAGCCAGACGCGGACGGGTTCCGTGGAGGACGGGCTCGCGGCGATCCCGGAGGTCATCGAGGTGCACGCCACCACCGGCGACGCGGACCTCATGGCCAAGGTGGTGGCCCGCGGCACCGCCGACCTCTACCGCATCACCAACGAGATCCTGGAGATCGACGGAATCGAGCGGACCAGCACGGCCATCTCCATCCTGGAACTCATGCCGCCCCGCTACGACGGCCTCATCAGCCGCCTGTCCGAGCAGGAAGGCCGCCCCTCCGACTAGAGGTGGGTGATGCGCACCACAGATAGGCAAATTTTCAGTTCACTCTTCTCCTTGCTGCCAAAAGTCCCAACCAAAACCGGTGCTATTGCTTATCTGAGGTGTGGCCCACAGGCTTCCTGCATGACTTCACTTACCGTGTCAGGCCGTGTGGCCCAGGTTCTCAGCAGCTATGTCAGCGATGTCTTCGGCGTCATGGGCAACGGGAACGTCTACTTCCTGGACGCTGCGGAGAAGCAGGGCATCCGCTTCTCCCCCGTTCGGCACGAGGGCGCCGCCATCGCCGCGGCCGACGCCTACTACCGGACCTCCGGACGCCTCGCAGCGGGCACCACCACCTACGGCCCCGGCTACACCAATGCACTGACGGCCCTCGCCGAGGCGGTCCAGGCGCAGATCCCCGTTGTGCTGGTGACCGGGGATGCTCCGAGCAGCGGCGCCCGGCCCTGGGACGTGGACCAGGCGGCCATCGCCGCGGGCCTCGGCGCGGCCACGTTCACCGTAACCCGCGATGCCGCGGGCGCCATCAGCCGGCAGGCGGTGGAGTACGCACTCACCCGGCGCACCGCCGTCGTCCTTGCCATTCCCTACGACCTTGCGGCCCTCGAGGCTCCGGAAGAGGACCTGCCTGAGCAGTCGGCAGCGAAGGTTACGGACGACGTCGACGGCGGCCTTGGGCAGGTAGCCCGCCTGCTCGCCGGGGCCAAGCGGCCGCTGATCCTGGCCGGGCGCGGTGCGCACCTCGCCGGCGCCGGCCCCGAGCTCCGGGAGCTCGCCGACCGCCTGGGCGCACTGACCGCCGGAACCGCCCTGGCCCTCAACCTCCTGCAGGGCGAGGGGTACCTCGGTGTCGCGGGCGGCTTCGGCACGGACACCGCAGCCGAACTCATGGGCGAGGCGGATGTGGTCCTGGTGGCCGGGGCGAGCATGAGCCCCTTCACCATGCGGTTCGGGCACCTGCTCGGCCCGGATAGCACGGTCATCCAGATCGATGCGGGCTTGGAAGCGACCAACCCGCGTGTGGACGTGTTCGTCAGCGCTGATGCGAAGACAGCCGCCGCACACATCCTCCAACTGCTGGATGGCGGAACTTCGGCAGAAGGCTGGCGGGCCGAAGCCCGCCGGCGCCTGACTTCCGGGCCGGGACACCACCCCGGCACCGACGAGACTCCCGACGGCCGGCTGGACCCGCGCGCCCTTGCCACAGCGCTGGATGCGGTGCTGCCCGAGCGCCGCACGGTGGTCCAGGACGGCGGGCACTTCATCGGCTGGGCTCCCATGTACTGGAACATCCCACGGCCGCAGGACCTGGTGATGGTGGGGACCGCCTTCCAGTCCATCGGGCTGGGACTCGCGAGCGCCGTCGGGGCAGCCCGCGCAGTGGAGGACGGCCGCACCCTGGTGCTGGCCTCGGGCGACGGCGGTTTCCTGATGGGCCTGTCCGACCTCGAATCGCTCATCGGTTCGGCAAAGAGTGCCATCGTGGTGATCTACAACGACGCCGCGTACGGAGCCGAGATCCACCAGTACGGTTCCCAGGGCCTGACCGAAAAGCCCATGCTGATCCCCGAGGTGGACTTCAGCGGCATCGCCCGCGCGCTCGGTGCGGAGTCGGCGATCATCCGTTCGCTGGCGGACCTGTCCGCGCTCACGGACTGGATCGACGCCGGGGCGAAGGGAACCTTCGTGGCCGACTGCCGGATCACACCGAGCGTCCGGGCCCCGTGGCTGAGCGAGTGGATGGAGGCGTCCCAGGCAGCGAACGCGGCCGTGGCGGGGTAACCCTGACGCCGACCGTGGACTACGTCCCCTGTCTCCAGGACTGGGCCGGGAATACAATGAGCCATGCCCGTGACCGGCCGACTCGTTTCTGCTGCCGTGCTGCTCGTCGTTGGGGCAGGCCTGGCGGTGTTGGCTGTGATGGTCCACTACGAATTCATGAGAATTTACGGCGACGTGAGCGGTACCCCGTTGGAGGGTCTCACGTGGGGGCTCACAGCCGGACCCTCGGGATTGGGGCTCGGTCTGGTGGCGGTGGTTGCCATGATCGGCTTCATGATCTCGACACGGCGGTGGATGCGGCTGACGGCCGTGGCCATCCCGGTCCTCATGCTGCTCGGGATGTTCGCTGTCACCCCCGCAGCGCTGGGGCAGAAGATGGAAAGCCAGTTTGTTTCCGCTCCGCAATGCGTCACCGAGGGCACCGCTGAACCCATGGCCAGCGCGGATCGTGAGGCCCAGCAGGCGTTCGATTCCATCAGCCACATCGGCCATTTCAGTGGCGGCGGCATGAGTGGCGTCGGCGGCTGTAGCCGCTGGTTTAAGCTTCCAGGAGGCGCCGACGTGTTGCAGCACTATCGGGGAGCGCTCCCAGCGGCGGGCTGGGAAGTGGTGGAGGATGACGGAAGCCATCTGCGGGCGCAGCTTGATGGCCGCGCGTTCTATGTGATGCCCTGCCCCGGAGGCGGTGTCATCTGGGCGGGAAGCGACGACGAACCCTCATTCGGGCAGGGAAGGCCTGGGCTGGCGGGCACCGAAATTTGCCCGCACGACCTCTGAACACAAGATTCCGGGACGACGGCGGGAAGGCGAGCCCCGCCGTCGTCATACCTTGGCCGCGCCTCAGGACGCGCGGCGGAATTCCCCCGGCCGGACCTGGAGATGGAACGGCAGCGGCAGCTGGATTGGCTTGTCGCCGATGGGCTTGTCGAGCAGCTCGTTGATGGAGCTTTGCCCTTCCAGCTCGCCGTCTCGTTTGGTGCCCATGAAGCGACCTTACGGCCGTCACCGCCGGACCGACTCCCCTGACACGGGCAGTGGCATAGCCCGAGAACCGAACCTGGGCGCCATCGTTGAACGCTGCCGGAGCCGCAACCTGTCCTTGAAGGTGAACGGGCGCAACGCCTCTTTGACCTGCGCTAGCACTGCCGCGACTGCGGGGAATGGACCGAGGAACCCTGGCCGCGTTCTCATGCCCTCCCCAGCGTGACGGGTCAACGGGCCGGGCGACGGGTAAAGACCAGGTGGACCACGCCTTGGGGAGAAGGGGTCGCTTCAATGTCAAAGCGTTCTTGGAGTCCTTCGAGTCCGTCCCAGAGCCGTTCGCCCCGGCCCAGGAGGATCGGCACGAGGACAATATGCATGTGGTCGATCAGGTCGGCCTCCAGGAACTGCCGCACAGTGCTGGCGCCGCCGCCGATCCTGACGTCCAGTCCCCCTGCCAGGGCGCGGGCCTTCTCAAGCGCGGAGACGGGGTCAGCGTCAACAAAATGGAAGGTTGTTCCACCTTCCATCTCGAGGACCGGCCGGGGATGGTGCGTCAGAACAACCACAGGGGTGTGAAACACAGGGTTCTCACCCCACCACCCCTTCCAATCCTCGCTCTCCCAGGGACCGCGTTGAGGGCCGAATTTGTTGCGCCCCATGATTTCGACGCCGATCCCGGGTCCCCACTGGCTGGCGAACGCCTCGTCGATGCCGAAGGATCCTTCCGATTCCCCGTGGATGCCCATAGCGCGGAAGGTCCGCGTCTCGAAGGCCCACTCCAGCAGCCGCGTGCCGGCGTGGCCGAATGGAGCGTCCAGTTGCTGGCCCTCACCGGTGCCGAAGCCGTCGAGGGAGACCGAGAAGTTATGCACGCGGACAAGGGACATGTCGTCTCTCCTGAAGTGTCGTTGGCAGTCACTGTAGGGCGATCGGTCCCAACCGCTCAAGGGCTAATGCGGGCGTCCTTGCAGCGTGTCCGCCAGTCTCAGTGAGCGTTGGGTTACTGCTCCCCTTCGGCAGCAGCAGCCGCCTTAATCGCGTCCTTCTCGGCGCGCAGAGCCTCCGCGTCATGCTGTTCCTCGGCTTTTTCCTGGTGGATGACCGCTGCGAAGAGCTTCTCCATCTCCTTGGCAACACCGGCAGCTGACGCCGGGTTCTGACCGGTCACCAGCCGGTCGTCAACCACGACCCTTTCCTCAAAGACACCGGAGGAGACGTGTGTGGCGCCCTGTTCCTCAAGCCGGTCTGCCAGGAAGAACGGAATGACCTTGTCCTTGCCTGCGGCGACCTCCTCGTCGTTGGTGAAGGCGGCCACCCTCCGGCCCTCGACGAGGCGAAGCCCGTTCTCCAGTTCCACGTTCAGCAGGCCGGCCGGTCCGTGGCAGACCGCGCCCACCAAGCCGTCGTTGTTGTAGACCCTGGCCACCAGGCTCTGCAGGCCTTCGCTGTCCGGGAAGTCCCACATGGTGCCGTGGCCGCCCACGAGGTAGACGGCGTCGTACTGGTCCGGATCAACGACGTCGACGCGGGCGGTGTTGTAGAGGCCGGCGCGCGTGGTCTCATCCTCCGTGAAGGCAACCTGGATGGGATCTTTCGGGTCCACCTCGTCGCGCGGCGGCTGACCGCCCTGGATGGACGCAAAGTCAACGAAATGCCCGGAATCCTTGAACACCTTCCAGGGATGTGCAGCCTCGGCCACGTTGTAGCCGGTCTTCTCCCCAGTATCGCCAATCTCGGAAACGCTGGTCAGTACCATGAGGATTTTCTTCATGAAGTGCTCCTTTCGTCCACGTCCCACCCTACGCCCCGGCCCATCTGGGGCCGGTCGTGAGGTTGGCCCCGACGGTGGGTCGCATTGCGGAAACGGCCTAGCCTTGGAACATCGGATACAAAGCCGCGGCCGTCCTGGCTTTTGGACCCGATCAACAAGTCGAAAACCACCGGAAGGGATGCACCCATGCGGATACTCGTCGTCGGAGCCGGAGCAACAGGCGGGGCGTTCGGTACGCTCCTGCAGGAAGCGGGACGGGATGTCACGTATCTGGTGCGGCCGCGCAAGCAGGAGGTCCTCCGCCGCGACGGGCTGCGCTTCGTCTCCCCCACCGCTGACCGGACGCACCAGGTGAAAACCATCACCGCCCCGGACGGGTCGGAGGCTTTCGACCTGATCCTCGTCACGGTCAAAGCCGTCGCGTTCGAGGGCGTGCTCGGCGAGATCGGCGCTTTCGTAGGGCCAGGGACCAGCATCATTCCCATCCTCAACGGCATGGCCCATGTGGACCGGCTGGAGCAGCAGTATCCGGGACAGGTGCTCGGCGGCCTGGCCCGGATCGTCGCCACGCTCGACGGCGATGTGGTCCGCCAGCAGGTGCCGCTCACTTCGCTCATGGTTGGCGGCCTGAACGGAAACCCTGTCCCTCCGGACGTTTCCGAA